>NZ_JBXSQJ010000007.1:0-110548 GCF_057063585.1 Gilliamella sp. X-60
CCATTTATAGAAAGTTGAATTACCCATGCCATATTTACGACAGAGCTCCTTGACAGGAATACCGGCTTCAGCTTCTTTTAAAATAGATACAATCTGATGTTCAGTCATTTTTTTCATAATTAAATCCCCTTTACTTTTATCATAGAGAATTTTCTACTTTTTTGCTGTACTATTTTAGGGGATAGTTACAAAGATATCGCACTATTTGCATCTGAAGAATTGGAAAAAGTGATATTGGATTTAATCGATGAACGTAAAAAGTGTGCTGGAGATGATATTATTTCTTTTATTATTCATAATAGTAATGAAAGTGAAATATTAAGTGATAGTGAGATAGTCGCACTTTCATTAAACATTTTACTTGCAGCTTCAGAACCAGTTGATAAAGTTTTAGCAAATTGTATCTATCACCTTTATAGAAATGAATCTTATATTGATCTAGTTATCCCCAATGATTGCAGCACTAATAGTATCTTGCAGGAAAGCTTACGAATTACACCACCTGTTCATTTAATTCCACGCCAAGTCGAGGATGATAGTTGTGTTGAAGGTGTTAACTTAAAAAAAGGAGATTTAATATTTTCCTTAATACCATCAGCAAATAGAGATGAAAAATATTTTGAACACCCAAACACATTCAATCCACGAAGAGAATTTAAGGGACATCTTTCATATGGAGTGGGAATTCATGCTTGTATTGGTGCTCAATTTGCAAATATGCAATTAAATATCGCCCTTCAAAAATTAGTTTTAATACTTAAAAATTATAAAGAAATTACACCGCCAACGTTCGGTGGAATATATACACGAGGCGCAACTCAATATAATCTGGAAAGAGTTTAATATGAAGCAATCGATTGACCTGACAACCTCAGAAAGAAAGTTAGTGTTTGCTATGACACTATCTAGTATATTGCCATTATTAGATAGCAGTATTGTTAATGTTATTTTACCCTCAATTTCGAATGACATTAATACCTCTTATGCTTATATGCAATGGGCTGTTACCATATATATGCTTGCTTGCGCAGCTGGCATATTACTATCACCTTATGTACATGAAAATTTTGGACTCAAGAAAGCATGGGTATGCTCAATTTTTGTCTTTCTTGTTGGTTCTATATTAGTTGGATTTTCATATAATCTGGTTTCTTTAATCTTGTATAGATGTCTACAAGGTTTTGGTGCAGGAATTTTAATTCCTATTACTCAATCTACAATAGCAACTTATTTTGGTAAGGAAAGACTAAAGCCGGTTATGGCATTGATTGCTATTCCGTCAGTCTTTGCCCCTGCACTAGGGCCAATTTTTGGAGCAATCATATCAGAACAGTTAAATTGGAGAATAGCTTTTTTTATCAACATACCTTTAGTACTTATGGCTTTTTTATTTGGTAGAACGACAATGCCTGATAATAAAACGTCTAAATACAATATGAATATTTATGTATTAATGACATTTTTAATTGCTTTAATAATATTTTTCATCTCTATTAAAAATATCACTTCTGGGCATTTTTTTGATATTTTTAATATTATTATGCTAGTTTTAGGTATTGGTTTGATGCTGGTTTCGCTTATTATTAATAACAAGTCAGACAGTAAACTGATCGATTTAAGTTCATTTAGTTGTATTCAATATTCGTTCGCAATAATTATGGGATTTCTGACGTCACTTATCTTTTTTGGTTTCATGATTTTTTTTCCTTTAATACAAGCAATAAATGATAATATATCTATTACATATATTGGTATGTTGCTAGCTCTACAAGGTGTAGGTGCCTGGTTGGCTAGAAAATTTATTTATAAATCTCTAAGTGAGATAAATTCATTTCTAATTATTGGTGTAGGATTAATAATATCAGCAATAAGTATATTAATAATTCAAGTAGGTGGCAACGCCTTTGAAATTATCGGTTTTACTGTTCGAGGTTCCGGATTAGGCGTCGCCACGATTGCTGTTCTCTCTTCTCCATTTGAGTTCTGTGATAAAAATCAAATTAAGGACACGAGCGCTATCACGCGTGTTACACAGCAAATTGGTGGTGCATTTGGAGGCGTAGTATCAGGAATATTAATCAACCTCACTCAACATCAAATAATTTCAATAAACTGCGCTTATCAGGCAATGTTTTTTGTGTCTCTGGCTTTTGGTTTTCTAGCGGTTATTGTCTATATTTTCTTTGGCCGAGTGAATACAAGGATTTAGCATACAAAAAAACGGAACATGTGAGTTCCGTTTTTTTCGCTTATTCAACGATACTGCTAAGCCACTTATTCAGTATTGAACAATTGAATGAACTATAAAGAGTCTCAACCGCTGACGCAGGTTTCAACTTTAATAAGGTATTTTTTCTGTTTAAACTAATTTTCTAAACCACTTACACAGTGTAACGGTATACTTTTCTTGCAGATATTCTTAGCGGTATGAAAAAGCATCAACTAATAAGATTATCCCGTGACAAGACAACTAAGTAGTGAATTTAAAAGAGAATGTGCAGAATTAGTTCTGAATTCTATATTTTTGGCAGGAATACCTTGTAGATATCTGCTCAGAACATCATGCACTAACATTCGGGTTACCAAATATTGGTGTTTATACTTGTCAAAGTATAATTTTGCCACTGCTCCAATTCCTGATGATTCAAAAATTGGACATAGTTGGTCAAAGCAAAATCGGGATTTATTTCCTCATTATAGGTAAACCAGATGTGTATTTCATTTTCTGCTATCTTCATAAAGCTTTCTACTTATTCTTTGGTTTCGTAAATACGGTTTAATTTGAAACTCCATTGACTGAACTAATCCAAGCTCATCTTTCAGGCAGCTTATTGAACTTTGATATCAAACTAGAGTTATCTGTACAGCAGGAAAGGCGCCTAGAATAGGGAAATGGCGATAAATAGTCACTTATCTAGAGGTATTTAGGTCTAAATATAAGCCCAAATGCCTCAAAAAAGCACGGTTAAAAATTTAGTTTGAGTGAAGCTTTACCGTACAAAGGTCTCAATAAAAATCAAAGTGGTTTATACATATGGTAATTTATCAGTACCTTGATCCTCGCCAAAATATTAGACAGTGCCCGCCTCTATCATTTTTTCGTTTTGGTAATATTGTTGTTCATATTGTTCAGGTGATACCCAGTCATTAGATGAATGACGGCGTATCCGATTATAATAGATTTCAATATATTCAAATAGTGCTTTATTAGCCAGTTTTCTCGTTTTGTAGTAACAGTCATGAATAATATGTGTTTTGAGTGTATGAAAAAAACTTTCAACAACCGCATTATCAAAGCAATTTCCTCTTCGACTCATGCTTTGCCTTAGTCCATATTGTAACAATAACTGCTTGAAATCAGCACTGCAATATTGGCTTCCTTGGTCACTATGAATGAGTACATTTTTAGGAAAATGACGCCGCAATAAGGCTTGTTTTAATGTATTACACACTAAATGACGGTCTATGTAGCGACTCGTTTGCCTAGCAATTACTTTTCGTCCATATAAATCGATAATCACCGACAAATATAACCAACCTTCTCCCGTTTTAATATAAGTAATATCGGTTACCCATGTCGTATTCGGCTTATCAGGGTTAAATTGCCTATCTAACGTGTTGGGCACAATATTGCGATGAGCCGTGTCTGTTTTATACTTGAATTTACGTGCTGCTTTACTCCGTAATCCCAATTGTTGCAAAACACGGCTAATTGTCCTTTCTGAAACTAGATAGCCCGCTTCCCTAGCATCATGAAGCAGGCTTGGCGCACCCAAACGGGCCTTATGTTGCCAATACTGCTTTTTAATATACTCGCTGAGTTTGGCTGATTTGTTTGCTCTTTTTAACCAAGCATCATAACCCGATGAACTGACACCAAGTAATGAGCATATCTTAGTAACGGGATAGCAGGTTAAATGATTTTTCATATAAGCGTACTTCACCGACTTGGATTATTGATGAAGTACACATGCGCCTTTTTTAGTATATCATTGGCCATTTTCAGTTCTTTAATCTCTTTTTCTAACGCCATAATCCGCTGTTGCTCAGCCGTTAACTCTCGACGGCTGGTTTTATTCGGGGAAAGTTGCCTAATCCATTTATCTAGGGTTGATTTACCCACACCTAGATGGTTGGAAAGTTCGCTAATAGAAAGGTGTGCATGAGATAATGCATAATCAACTGGTTGTTGTTTGAATTCGATACTAAATTTTTTAACCATGATATTTATCTCGCCATTTATAGAAAGTTGAATTTCCCATGCCATATTTACGGCAAAGTTCCTTGACAGGGATACCGGCCTCAGCTTCTTTTAAAATAGATACAATCTGATGTTCAGTCATTTTTTTCATGGTTAAATCCTCAGTGGATTAATAAAGAGAATTTTCTACTCTTTTGCTGTACTATTTTAAGGGGTAGTTACAGAACTGATCTTAAAATCCCAGCTTCAGGAAGAAATCATAAAAAAGCTTTAGTGCCCACAAAGGCACGTAAAACGTGGGCAAAGCAACTACAACAAAATCATTCAGTTACTATTGCTATGAGTTGTGCCATTGTTGGCTTAAGCCGTTGTGCTTACTATTATCAACCTAAGTTACTGGATGATTCAGTGATTGTTTCGGTGTTGAATGCTATCACAGATCGGCATTTACGCTGGGGCTTTCCTAAATGCTTTAATCGTATCAGATAGCTCGGCTATAAATGGAATCATAAACGGGTGTATCGGGTGTATTGTGAATTAAAGCTTAATCTCAGGGTAAAGCGTAAAAAACGCATTCCTCCACGATGCCCGGAAAGGTTATTAGTACCCAATAAATAAGGTGAATGTTGGTCAATGGATTTTATGAGTGACAGTAGTGGTAATCAACGTCACTTTAGGACATTCGATGTCATCGATGACTTTAATCGTGAGGCGTTAGGTATTGATATTGCAGTCAGCTTACCGGCAGGGAGAGTTACCCGTTACTTAGATAAACTGGCTGAATATCATGGGTATCCATTAAAAATACGAGTCGATAATGGATCAGAATTTACAGGAAAAACCTTTATAAACTGGGCTAAATCCCATGATATAGCCATTGATTATATCCAGCCCGGTAGCCCTTATCAAAATGGCTATATTGAACGATTTAATCGTACCTATCGCACAGAGGTATTAGATTTATATTTATTTAATAATCTGTAACAAGTAAGAAAGGTAACCGAAGAATGGCTAACCAGTTATAACACCGAAAGACCTCATGAAGCACTAAATAATATGACGCCGATTGAGTATAAAACACTAAAACAGGCAGCTTAATTTTCTACGTGAGTTGTGTACTGGGTTTGGGGTATTTACAAAACCACCCTATCAGATTACCCACCCGACTGAACAAAAGGCGATTTTAGATAATAGCCAAGAGTGGGGCGTGATTGATGACGAAACGGGTGAGCTTATCGACTATGGTCAATTTAAAAGACCCAAGAAAAAAGCCAGCCGAAAAAGAAAAACAAAAACAGCAAAACAAGCAGAAAAGCCCATAAAAGAGAATTCAGAGGATTAATTGTTAAGGTCAAAGCACTGCTGATCCAGTGCTTTGGAAGCAAAATTTATTGTAAAAATTCATTACCTACGTAAGTTGGCAAACAAAACTGTAAAAAATTTAAGATGCAGTCCAAAACCCTGTGACATTCACTTTGTCCTGCTGCAAAACAGCACGAATAGGCATTTGATTAACATTATGATCTTTTTCGGCTTGTTCTAATACCTGCATTTTACTTTCACCAACTAAATGTAGATAGATATTTTTACTATTTAAAATAGTAGGTAACGTTAAAGTAATACGATCAAGTGGCGCTGTTAATGGTGTCATTCCAACAACTTTTTGACCAGATTTCATATCTAAACCGGCCGCTAAATTAGCTGCCCCTGGGAATAATGAAGCTGTATGTCCATCTTCGCCCATACCTAAAACAATTACATCAAATGGCATCGGAATTTTATCTAACATCTTGTCAGTCATTTCGGCGCCATCAAATGGATTATCACAACTGTTTTTTAAACCGACAAAATTAGCCAATTTTGCATTGTTTTGTAATAAATGCGTCATCACTAACTTTTCGTTACTGGCATCATCATTATCATCAACCCATCTATCATCAACTAATGTAATAAAAGCTCGGCTCCATTCTATATTTTGTTGACTTAGTGATACAAATAATGGAATAGGTGTTTTCCCCCCCGAAACCGCAATAGAAGCATGTCCTTTTTGTACAATGGCCTGTTTTAATTCATTGACGATATGTGAGGTTAAATCTTCGATCAATAATTGACTATTTTGATATTTATTTAACGTAAACATAGTTATTTTTCCTTTATTCAAATTCGTGCCATGAATGCCCATCTTTAGTGATTAAGGCAACGGATGCGACTGGTCCCCAAGTTCCAGCTTGATAAGTTTTTGGTGGTTCTTTTTCTGTTTCCCATGCACTAATAATTGAATCAACCCATTTCCATGCTGCTTCAACTTCATCACGATGAACAAATAACGCTTGGCGCCCCCGCATAACTTCAAGTAATAAACGCTCATAGGCATCAGCGCTTTGTTGGTGAAAAGTTTCGCTAAAACTTAAATCAAGTTTAGTGGTTTGTAAATTGTGAGTACTATCTAATCCCGGTACTTTGTTTAGAATTTCAATATCCATTCCTTCATCAGGTTGTAAACGAATTGTCAATTTATTTTGCGGTAATTGTGGATAAAATTCACTAAATAGATTAAGTGGTAATGGTTTGAAATAAACAACAACTTCAGAACATTTGCTCGGTAAACGCTTACCTGTACGTAAATAAAATGGAACGCCCGCCCAACGCCAGTTATCAATATCAACTCGAATCGCAACAAATGTTTCGGTATTGCTTTTTTGATTTGCGCCGTCTTCTTCTAGATAGCCCGGTACATTAACACCATTAACGAATCCTGCTGTATATTGTCCACGAACTACTTTTTCGCGTATATTGGTTTTATCAATTGGCCTAAGGGCATTTAGTACGGCTATCTTTTCACTACGTAAACTGTCATCTTCAAGGTTAGCGGGTGGTGACATGGCAATCATGGTTAATATTTGTAATAAATGATTTTGCACCATATCACGCATTTGACCGGCTTTATCAAAATACCCCCAACGTCCTTCAATGCCTACTTGTTCAGCTACTGTAATTTCGACATGATCAATAGAATTACGATCCCAAAATGACGCAAACACTGTATTGGCAAAACGTAAGGCTAAGAGATTTAGTACTGACTCTTTACCTAAATAATGATCAATACGATAAACTTGTGATTCACTAAAGAATTTAGCCACCGAATCATTGATTTCACGAGATGATTGCAAATCAGTTCCAAGTGGTTTTTCCATCACAATGCGGTTTTGTGATTGATTTAATCCTGCGGCAGCTAAACCTTGGCAAATAGTCCCAAAAGCACCTGGATGCATTGCAAAATAGAAAATAGCGGGATGACCTGAATCAAGTTTATTTTTCAACCCTGCAAAACCCGCGCTATCATTAACATCTAATTTATGAAAATCCAATCGTTGACTAAATCGTCGCCAAATACTATCGTCTAACGGCTCCGGCATAAATGAGATGAGTGCATCTTTTGCAACTTCACAATAAGCGGCATGATCCCAATCAGCGCGTCCTACGCCTAAAATCTTGGTTTGTTCAGGTAGTTTTCCATATTTTTCTAGTTGATATAAAGACGGTAGTAATTTACGTCTTGTCAAATCCCCTTTAGCACCAAAAATAACTAAATCGCAAGCTGGGATATCAGACATGGTTTTCTCCTAGGATGGTATAATGTAATTATTCTATTATGTTGGATGGTTAGTGTACAGGCTAAATCATAACAATAGGCATTAGCCTACATTAGCGCTAAAACAAAAAGGTCACCACTGTGGTGACCTTTTGCTTGAAACAAGGAATTGGATAATATTCCAATATATAAATTATACGCGTACAAAATCCATATGAACTAATTTTGGTTTAAATGCATGACGTTGTACTGCTTGTACTTTTACTTTAACTGCTTTGCCGTCAACCTCGATAGTTAACACTTCAGAGTAAAACTCTGGTTTTTCTTGCATATTAAAGATTTGGTTGTGATCAAGCACAACAGAGATTGCAGGTTCAGTTCCACCATAAATGATGGCTGGGAATTGACCAGCGTGACGCAGGCGGCGGCTCGCACCCTTACCATGCTCTTTTCTAACTTCAGCTTTGAATGTAAACATATTTATTTCTCTTAATGATTTAAAATAAAAGCCAATTACAGGCGACCCAGTAGTTGACTATCAAACTAGCACTTTAAAAAGTGGTGTGGATTATAAAGTGTTATGCCTGTAAACGCAATCAATTAATCATATTACAAATGAGTAAAACATTGATTGCGTATGTGGCATAAAATATGAACGATTAGATCAATTCTATCAGAAAACCATAAGTTGATTTTTTATTAGGAGATGATTTTAATGGTTTTGTAATACAACCGGATTCTACACAAACCATTGATTTATATTCATCATCACCAAAATCCGCCATGGCTTTAGCTTTATTTATCCATGGATTCCAAGTAACTACATCACTGACATTAGTATTGGTTAATCGAATTGTTCGGATGCCATCAGTTATCGTTAGTTGTTTACTCGCATCAGTATAAATACGATCGACTTCTTGATTAAAAGTTAATTGACCTACTGTCGCCGGTTTGTTTTCAACTGCAAGTCGTTCTTGATAAGTTTCACCTAAACCTTTGACTACAACATGGTCAATGTTATCAATACCAAAATAAGTATGTAGCGCACTAGTTACATCAAAGTCAGCAAAACAGCTTAAAGTAACTTCACAAGTTTTACCTAAATGAAGATTTAATGACACAGTAAAAGGTTGGTGACAATAAGGTGCTGTCTGCTGATTATTAGTAAGAGACAATATGAGATCAACACCATTATCGCCCTCTTTACAAGAGTCTAATTTCCATTCAACAATACGCGCAAAACCATGAGAAAGATTCCCTAATTGACCAAACCAAGGCCAGCAAACGGGTACCCCTCCTCGAATAGCCACTCCTTGTTTAAAATTTGTTTTGTCGCTTAGCCAAACAACGGGGGGTTGCTCAGTAGCGGGTTGCCAAAATAGCAAATGTGCACCTTGTAATGTAACCGCTGCCTTGCAAGTTTTATGGTTAATAACCACAATAGGGAGTTCACCATAAGTCGATTGCTTAACCGATGAGCTTAGTGATACGCCTGATAAGCCACTATCTAAAATCGCTTTATATATACTCATACTTACTCCTAAATAATAAATTTAATCAACAATTAATATCGAAACATATCGATAATTGTACGCTTTTTAACTTAATAATAAAAACACTATAGATGCCAAAAGCTTTTTTTAATAAATTGGAGTAAAATGGCCGGCTATAAAAATAAGATAACACACGGGTTATTTTTGTTAAAAAGTTTCAGGAAAGGCTACGTTTATGTATAAAATCCCAATGAGTTTGTATATTCATATGCCATGGTGTGTACAAAAATGTCCTTATTGTGATTTTAATTCACATACCGTTAAAAGAACGCCAGATTATGAAGCTTATGTAGAGCATTTGATTAAAGATTTACAGCATGATGCTGTTTTTTGTTCAAACCGTTCAATTCATTCAATCTTTATTGGCGGAGGTACACCGAGTCTGTTTTCTGCTGAATTGATTGATAAATTATTATTGAATATAAATAAGATTATCCCCATAAATAAGAATGCCGAAATCACCATTGAAGCCAATCCAAATTCTGTAGATATAGAAAGATTCAATGGTTATCAGCAAGCAGGTATAAATCGAATATCAATTGGTGTG
Organism: Gilliamella sp. X-60; assembly: GCF_057063585.1. Taxonomy (NCBI): domain Bacteria; kingdom Pseudomonadati; phylum Pseudomonadota; class Gammaproteobacteria; order Orbales; family Orbaceae; genus Gilliamella; species Gilliamella sp. X-60. The sequence continues at coordinate 9,894 of NZ_JBXSQJ010000007.1, forward strand.
CAAAGTTTTCAAGCCGATAAGCTGGTTAAATTAGGGCGGATACATGATCCCAAAGAAGCAATCACAGCAGGAAAACTAGCCCAAAAATTAAATTTAAGAAGTTTTAATTTAGACTTAATGCATGGATTGCCAAATCAAAGTATTGATGATGCCATATATGACTTAGAACAAGCCATTGCTATCGCGCCGCCTAATTTGTCTTGGTATCAATTAACTATTGAGCCCAATACACTATTTGGATCAAAACCACCCGTTTTACCAGATGATGATAAACTTTGGGAAATTTATCAACGAGGACATCAATTATTGACAAGCCATGGTTATCAGCAATATGAAACTTCGGCTTATGCTAAAGAAGATTTCCAATGCCAACATAATTTAAATTATTGGCGATTTGGGGACTATTTAGGTATTGGATGTGGTGCTCATGGTAAATTAACACAACCTGATGGCAAAATTATTCGCACCATAAAAACGCGTCACCCAAAAGGGTATTTAGAAGGACGTTATTTAGATAAATATTATACAGTACCGGAAGAAGATCTGCCCTTTGAATTTTTTATGAATCGTTTTAGACTATTTGAACCAACTCCTAAACACGAATTTGAACAACGAACTTATTTACCATTACAAACAATCGAGAATCAAATAGCAACTGCCATTGAAAAAAACTATTTAATTGAGGATAAGCAAAACTGGCAAATAACCGATCATGGAAAGTTATTTTTGAATTCGTTATTAGAGCTATTTTTATAGTTAATTAAATGATATATATTAATTTATTTAAAATAAGATAATTGTTTACATTTATTTAACATGATAGATACGAACTATTTAATCAATCATTCTGTTATCTTTACATACTTTTTTTAAAAAAAAGTGCATAATGTCTCTCGACAATGCATTTATTTCATTGTTTTCCTATTCCTTATGTTTTCCCAATAACTTTGTTATTGGGATTTTTTTTGCCTATACTATTAATAGTATTATTGCTTTTAATGATTAGTTGAAAGAAGCGTGCGAAAGAAATTGTTCTTGTTGAGCTAATGTAGATGTGCCTTCCATTGGGCCTTTCTTAGATACGGCAAGTGCACCACTCGCATTTGCATATTGCAAGGCTTTTTCGACCGAATAACCTGCCAACATTAAACTGACGAATGTTGCGCCAAAACAGTCGCCGGCTCCTGTTGGATCCAGCAAATTGACCTTGTACCCATTAATATGCAGTGTTTTTAAATGACCTTGTTCATTAAGTCCATAGTAATTAGCGCCTTTAGTGCCCCCTTTTACCACTATATGCTTAATACCTTTTTTTAGCAAAGTAGACATGGTTTGTTGCTCTGTTTCACCATTATGCTCAGCAAAATAACTGACTTCATTTTCACTCGGTAAAAAGATATCGGTATATTCCATAATATAATCAAAAGATTGCTCCATTTCGGGTATATCAAACATCTCTTTGCGTAAGTTAGGATCGAATGAAATTGTACCGCCTTTATTTTTGATAATATCTAACGCTTTACGCATAGCATCAATCACGCGAAACGAATAAAGCGATGACCCCATTACATGTAAATGAGTACAATCTTTTAATAAGTTTTCATTAATATGATTAAATGAAAGTAAACCACATGCACTATTTGGAATATTAAAAATAAAATCTCTTTCGTTAGCACCTTTATAAGTAACAAATGCACTGCCGGTATTGGCTTTATGATGTGAAGTAATGCCATCAATAATCACACCGTCCTTTTTGAGGCGACTAATACACATTTTGCCAAAGGCATCTTTTCCGACACAACTAAAAAAGACAACGGGAAAACCTAATTTTGCAACTTGATCTGCAAATATTGCGGGAGCACCACTAACAAAAGGACCGATAAACTCTCCTGTTTGATCGAAACGTTGATTTTGTGTTTTCGCCAAAAACTCAACCAACAGCTCACCTATCGTGCAGATTTTAAAATGCATATTATGTCTCCAAGATGTTTTGATAAGTCACACAATATTTATTGGAAATAAGCTGATCAAAATGAGTATCTAATAATTGTTGATGATATTCAGTCACAGCCGGTCGTGACAAAACCACCATATCAATATCAGCTAATATCCCAATGCTATTGTTATCATTATGGGCGATGCGTTGTGGCAAAATGCCAATAGTATGTGCCGCTTTTTTCATTATTTGTTGATAAGTTTTAACTTGTTCTAAATTTTCAATAATCAATTGATTATCAGAATTAATTGCACTTAATTCAGTGATAAAATGCGTGACTGAAAATTGATTCAAGACAAAATTAATCATCTTGTTATCTTGCAAAATATTGCCATCAAGTAACACGCCGCCAACAACAATCACTTCAGCATCGGTAAATTCTTTTGCTAATTGTGCGTTACTAATATCATTCATAATAAGTATTAATGATTTTTTGCTATGTAAAAATGGAATCAATTTCCTTATTAAATTGCCATGGCTTAAAAACAACGTATCACCATCATTAATATAACTTAAGCAGACTTTGACTAATTCAATATCACGACAATCACTAACACTTTGTGTATAACTTTGGGTAATGGTACTTGCCTGATTAAACACACTCTCTGGAGCAATATAAATCGCTCCACCAAAGGATCGCTTTAAATATCCTTGCTGCTCTAAATAAGTTAAATCTTGACGAATAGTCACATTCGAGACTTGAAGCAATTCTGATAACTCATCAACTTTAACTTCGCCTTGCTGACGAACTATTTCTGCAATTTGCAATCGTCGCTTTAATAGGGCTGAAGATGCTCTAGCCAATTTTATTTCCCATGCTGTAGATAAAAATAAAGAAGCAGTGATAATAGAATTAATCCTATACTTGGTCAACATCAAACTAGATCAATGTTTTACCTTATAAATCATATTAATAATGCTTAACACATTCTTTATTTTGCAGCATTCCCTATATACATATTAACCATCAAAACGAAAATTTATAAATTATTTTTATTTCGTTTCGAAAGTAAAGTTGAATTTTGTGATCTATCTCACGTGATTACCACTAGAATAACTTACGTTTTGAAAGTATATTCATTAACAATAAATTTCAAAAAGAAAGTTATTAGCACAATATCAATCAAAACCAAATTATTAAGGGAAAGTCATATGTCTATCATTTCAAGCCACAATATGTTAAAAAAAGCGCAAACAGAACACTACGCTGTACCTGCCTTTAACATCCATAATTTAGAAACCATGCAGGTTGTTGTCGAAACTGTCGCCGAATTGCAGTCCCCTGTCATTTTAGCTGGCACACCTGGGACATATAGTTATGCCGGAACAGAAAATATTATTGCCATTGCTGATGAGTTATCGAAAAAACATAACATTCCATTAGCAGTTCATTTAGATCATCATGAACAATTCGACGATATAGCTCATAAAATTAGCGCCGGTGTTCGCTCGGTGATGATTGATGGTTCACATTTCCCATTTGAAGAAAATATTGCGATTGTTAAACATGTGGTGGATTACGCCCACCGTTACGATGTCAGCGTTGAAGCTGAACTAGGCCGTCTTGGAGGCGTTGAAGATGATCTCGTTGTTGATGCAAAAGATGCTTTATATACCAATCCTAAGCAAGCAGTAGAATTTATTGAAAAAACTGGAATTGACTCTCTTGCTATCGCCATTGGTACCGCACATGGTCTTTATAAATCAGAACCCAAACTAGATTTTGAACGCTTATCAGAAATCCGTTCAATGGTTGATATCCCCCTTGTATTACATGGTGCATCTGGCGTGCCAGAAAAGGATGTCCGTGAGTGTATTCGACGTGGCATTTGTAAAGTCAATGTCGCAACCGAATTAAAAATTGCATTTTCAGATGCCCTAAAACAGTATCTTATTGAACATCCTGATGCTAATGATCCTCGTCACTATATGAAACCTGCAAAAGCAGCAATGAAAGATATTGTCAAAAAAATTATTGCGACATGTGGATGTGCAGGCAAATTATAGGGGGTCGAGATGATGATCTATACATTAACGCTTAACACGGCAATCGATATGAATATTCATTGTCAGGGGCTTAACCCTAATAGCGTCAATCGCACATTACACACGAAATATAGTCCCAATGGTAAAGCAATCAATGTTTCCATTGTCTTACATAAATTTGCTAAACCAACTTGTGCAATAGGCTTTTTTGGCGGGTTTTCAGGTAAATATATTACCGATGAACTGACAAAAATGCAGATTGAAACAAAACCTTGTTTTATTGACGATATTACCCGTATCAATGTTTTTATTAATGATGGGCAAAATGAATATAAATTGGTGAGTAAAGGTCCATTTGTACCGAACGATAAAAAAATCGAACTGCTCACTATCATTGAATCATTAGTCAACAATAGCTATTTAGTTATTAGTGGTAGTTTACCTAATAATGTTGAGCCTGAATATTATGAAACTATTTTAGATTTATGTAATCAAAAAAATATTAAAGTTATTCTTGATATTAGCCACAAAAAATTAAGCCAGTTACTTACCTATAAGCCACTATTAATTAAACCTAATGATGATGAAGTAAAAGAGATTTTTGGTCTTGAAACAAGAACCACATCACAAATCATTACCACGCTAGAAACGCTACACGCGCAAGGTGCACAAAACATTTTATTAACCATGGGGGCCAAGGGACTCTACTTTTCTAATGGGGTGCATATTTGGTATTGCAATGCTGTAGCAATCAAATTAATCAGCTCTGCTTGTGCTGGTGATGCTTCACTGGCGGCTTTTCTTAGTGAATGGTTACCTGAGCAACAACATATTGAAAAATCAATAAAAAAAGCGGCTGCGACTGGTGCTAACGTGGCCGAATCAGATGGATTAGGGTTATTAGATAAAGTCAATATTTATATGGATCAGCTTGAAGTTACCCAAATAAAGTAAGGGGGATTATTATGAAAAAAATATTAGCTGTAACAGGCTGCCCAACGGGCATTGCCCATACCTATATGGCAGAAGAAGCCTTGAAAGTGGCTGCTGAAAAAGCAGGCGTTGAAATTAAAGTGGAAACCAATGGTGCAGGAGGGGCTGATAATGCCATCACCGATATAGATCTTGCCAGTGCAATGGGTGTTATTATAGCAGCAGACAAAGATGTCAATCCAAACCGTTTTGATGGATTGCCTGTTATTGAAGTCCCTGTCAAAGATGGTATTCATAAAGCAGCCGCACTAATTGAACAAATCACTTCAGGTAAGGTTCCTATCCGCAAAAGCGATAAAAACGACACCAAAAACTCGGTTTCACCATCTAACCCAATAGATGTAAAAGAATCGATGGGTCGACAGATTTATAAACACCTTATGAGTGGTGTCTCTAACATGTTGCCTTTTGTTGTTGCTGGTGGGGTATTAATTGCACTCTCATTTTTATGGGGGATCTATTCAGCAGATGAAACCAATGCACAATACAATGAATTTGCTGCATTATTGATGAAAATAGGCGGGCAAGCATTTGGTATTATGGTGCCAATCTTTACCGGTTTTGTCGCTTACTCTATAGGAGGAAGGCCTGGAATGGTTGCCGGTTTTGTTGGCGGGTTGATTGCCAATATGACCGGAGCTGGTTTTTTAGGCGGCATTATTGCTGGTTTTGCCGCGGGTTACTTGATGCTTTATGTCAAAAAGTGGTTAGACTGTTTGCCTCGTTCATTTGAAGGGCTAAAATCTATTTTTATCATGCCATTAATCGGTGTCTTTGTGATCGGTGCCGGCATGTATTTACTAGGCGGACCGATTGCAACCATTAACAATGCCATGAAATCATTCCTTGAATCATTACAATCCGCTAATCCTATTTTACTTGGTATAGTAATTGGAGCAATGTGCTCTTTTGACTTTGGCGGTCCTGTCAATAAAGCAGCCTATGTGACTGGCACCATGCTATTAGGTGAAGGTAACTTTTACTTTATGGCTGGAGTTTCTGCTGCGTGTATTGTGCCACCTTTTGTGATTGCTTTTTCAACGACTATTTTCCGCGACAAAGCTTTTACTGAAGAAGAACGTGCAGCTGGAATGGTAAACTATATTTTAGGTTCAACGCACATTACCGAAGGCGCGATTCCTTTTGCGGCAAAAGATCCATTACACGTGCTCCCAATCATGATGCTATCATCGGCCATTGCTTCTGTATTAACTTTCTTAAGCAAAATTCAAGTCCCTGCGCCCCATGGTGGCTTTTTAGTACTGCCATTGGTAAATAAACCTTTTCTCTGGGTGGGTTGTATTTTCGCTGGTGCACTTATTGGTGCCATATTATTAGGTTTAATGCGTATTCATCAAAATCGACAATTAGCAATTAAAGACACAGTATAATTAACCAGTTGATACATCGATAACTTTTCGGTATATCAAAATTAATAAGGACGAAAAATGAGTCATTTAAAACTGACAACTAATGATATTTCAATCATAAGCGGATCTCACTCTAAGCAAGAAGCCATTCAGTCAATATCAGAAGCGATGATCAAAGCCGGTTTAGTTAAAGATGATTATACTCAAGCTATGTTTGATCGCGATGCGCAAATCTCAACCTTTTTAGGTAATGGCATCGCAATTCCGCATGGAACCACTGACAAACGTGATAGTGTCATCGAAACAGGGCTAAAAATAAATTATTATCCTGAAGGAATCTATTGGGATGAAGATAACAATATTGCTTATGTTGTCATAGGTATAGCAGCAAAAACCAATGAACATCTAGATATTTTACGGCAATTAACTCGTGCTGTAATTGCTGAAGATACCCTTAAACGCATTAAAGCAATTAATACCACTGAAGATTTATTAAAAATATTACAAGGTAGTTGATATTAATCATCCCATGATGAGATTGTATTCTCATTCATGGGATTGATGTTTTTATGTTACTTAATACTAGTTGGCATTAGCTGTTAAGCTTAAGCTTTGATTTAAATATAAAGTTATTTTTTAGATTTGAAATATTTAAACCTATTATCGATAATGCTTTTATTATTATTTATTTCCAATAATACTAAATTCTTTTTAAAGCTAAGACTAAAGATAATAAATGGTTCACCGATATCAGAATAATAACGTTTATCATCTTCATTGATATGATGTTTAAATATCTAGTTACGATTGAAGGTATCAGTTAAAAACAAACAGACGTCCTAATTTAAAATCAAAACCTAGATTTGTAGTTTTATAATGAAGCCCATTTTAGCTTTCGACTATATCGTTTAATAGATGATTTTTTGTTAATAGAATTATATCCGTTTTAAAATAACTCGCAGATCTTCGCCCACCATAACAACTGATTCAAATCGAAAATTTGGCGCCATTGACAAATTGTGTAAGTTAGGCAATATACACATATCTTTTGCATTATGGCCAAGTAATTTAGGTGCGTAATAGATAATCAATTCATCAACTAAGTTTTGTTCTATTAGAGCACCAGCTAGCTGGGCCCCCGCTTCAACCCAGACAGAATTAATACCTTTTTGACCTAAAATTGTCATTAAATGCACTAAATCAATATTATTTTTGGGTGAGGATTCAACTATTAATTGGCTGTTAGGCTTATTGATGGAAATAGCTTGCTTCCGCACTACCCATATTTCGCCTAATTGCTTAAAAAGATTCTCATCACCGGTTAATTGGTTTTGACCATCAATAATGACACGAATGGGCTGCCGAATTTTTTCGGCGGAATAAACTTGTTTTATATCATCAGGTAATTCAGCATATCTAACCGTTAAACTCGCGTTATCGGTTTGTACCGTCATTCGGGTACTTAAAATACAACTTGCCTGTGCCCTAAACTGCTGTACATCTTGTCTTGCCTTGCTTGATGTGATCCATTTGCTTTCGCCCGATGCCATTGCCACTTTACCATCAAGAGAAGTGGCAAGTTTAAGTTGTACATATGGCAATCCAGTTCGCATTCGTTTTAAAAAGCCTTGATTGAGAGTTTCAGCCTGCCTATCTAATACCCCAACAACCACTTCAATTCCCGCATCACGCAATCGTTTTATACCATTGCCCGAAACATTTGGATTGGGATCTTGCATGGCAATAACAACACGCCTAATTTGCGATTTGATTAGGGCATCGGCACAAGGTGGCGTTCGACCAAAATGGCTACAAGGTTCTAGTGTTACGTATGCTGTTGCATCTTTAGCATTATTCCCTGCCATTTGTAGTGCATAAACTTCGGCATGTGGGAGCCCTGCTTTTTGATGATAACCTTTACCAATGATTTGATTATCTTTTACAATCACACAACCAACATTAGGATTTGGTGATGTGGTAAAACGACCGAGCTTGGCTAGCTCAATCGCTTGTTGCATATAAAAATAATCATTGTCGTTTATCATCGTCATTTGGGGTATTATTTCTGTTGTAGCTTAGCAATTTCATTACTAAATTGTTCGATATCATCAAAACTAAAATAGACCGAAGCAAAACGAATATAAGCAATTTTATCTAAGTTTTTGAGTTCTTCAATCACATAGTCACCAATTAATTTTGCTGGAACTTCGCGTTCACCAGTTGCTCTAAGTTTAGATTTTATACGTGTAATAGCATCTTCAATGGCATCAAAACTCACTGGGCGTTTTTCAAGTGCCCTTTTGATACCATTACGTAATTTATCTTCATTAAATGGTTCACGAACTTTATTGCTTTTAATGACATTAGGCATAATTAATTCAGCAATTTCAAATGTGGTAAAACGTTCATTGCACTCGACACACTGGCGACGGCGACGCACTTGATATCCTTCACCGACAAGACGTGAATCAATCACCTTTGTATCATCTGCATTACAAAACGGACAGTACATAACAATATCCTTATAATGACATAATTAAGCTTACAATAGCTGAAAATTTTAATTTAAACAAGGTTGATTAGTATCTTCTATTTTTAGATGGGGTAGTACAAGTAAATTTAAGCATTAAAAATGAAGATGATGACTGTGAGGATAAAATTGGCTAGTCAATCAAGTAAACAAATTGGGACACTATCATTAAGTAAAAAATGCCGTCGCCTATTGGGCAACGGCACAATATTTACCAATCTAAGTTAATTAAAAAATCACGTAATTTGGCAAAATCATCAGGCATATTATGGGAAAGTAATGTCATATCTGCGCGTTCTGCTAGCGCTTTTGGTAGTGGAATTGACTTACCAAGAATATCTTCAACCACCTCTTTAAATTTAGCTGGATGTGCCGTACCTAAAAACAGACCATATTCACCGTCTTGCAGTTGATCACGTAATGCACGGTAAGCAATTGCACCATGGGGCTCTGACAAATAGTTTTTTTGATTCAGTTCACGAACGGTCTGCTTAGCAACTTCATCAGACACAGCAGCATGACCAAGTGATTTAAGTGCCCAACCTTCTCTTTTATAAATTTCCTCAATTCGAGGCCAATTATTAGGTTGGCTAACATCCATTGCATTAGATAGCGTTGCAACTGTTGCGTGAGGTTCCCATTTTCCGGTTTCTAAATATCGTGGTACGGTATCATTCGCATTTGTTGCAGCAATAAACCGTTTAATTGGTAAGCCCATCGTTTTTGCTAGCAAACCAGCAGTTAAATCACCAAAATTACCACTGGGTACTGAAATCACAAGTTGTTCACGTTGCTTAGGCGTTAGTTGTGCATAAGCTTCAAAGTAATAACAAATTTGCGCTAGTAATCGGCTAATATTGATAGAATTAGCAGAATTCAAACCAATGTTAGTTTTTAATTCCTCATCATCAAACGCTTTTTTAACTAATGTTTGGCAAGCGTCAAAGTCGCTTTGAATCGCAATAGTATGGATATTATCACCAAGCGTACAAAAAAGTTTTTCTTGTAATGGGCTAATTTTTCCCTCGGGATATAAAATTACGACCCGAATATTAGGTAAATGATAAAATGCATGGGCGACAGCGGCTCCAGTATCACCAGATGTAGCGGTTAAAATAGTAATTTTTTTATCTGCTGCAACTTGGACTAATGCTTGCGCCATAAAACGTCCACCAAAATCTTTAAATGCGAGCGTTGGCCCGTGATAGAGTTCTAGTGAGCCAATATCTGCTTCTACCGATTTTACAGGTGCAGGAAATTGGAACGCATTGTTAACGAGCCCATGCATATCATCAAAGCTAATCTCATCACCAATAAAAGCAGATAAGATTTTAGCACTACGAGTCACAAAATCGAGTTCTAATAATGATTCAATTTCGTTTATAGAAAATTTAGGTAGCTCTTGAGGGAAGAATAAACCTTGCCCTCTTCCTAATCCTTGTTGCACTGCATCAGCAAAACTAACTTGCTGGTAATGATCTTTTAAGTTATACAATTTCATAATATATTCCAGTTATCTTTACGCTTTAATTTTGTGCTCTTTCTGATGTCAACTTAATCAGTGAAAGTTGGCGTCTTCTTAGGTTTAACCCGATTTTTTTATATATAATCAATAAATTTAGATCACTCTTGTACCTTGGGCATCTATTTTACAAATATGGGTAAAACCTTCATCATTTTGTAAATAACAATGTTTAAGCAGTGATTCAATTTGTTGAGCAGTTTCAAGTTTATCGGTAATCACAAACATTGTTGGACCAGAACCGGAAATACCCGATGCCAACGCACCAAGTTGTTTAACCCGTTTTTGTGTTTCATCAAAGTGAGGCAATAGCTGTTTGCGATACGGCTCTGCAATATTATCAAAAAGCATTGTCGCAGCTAGCTTAGATTGCTTGGTATAACAAGCATGCAAGAACCCACCAACATAGCGCCCATGCGCTATACAATCAGCTTTTTGATACTGGGCAGGTAATATTGCGCGCGCATCAGCGGTTGAAACCTTAATGCCTGGATATGCCATTACCCAGTACCAATCTTCAAAATGAGGTATCGATTCACTAATGATGCCCATTTCATCAAGGATAAGTTGCATTCCACCCAAATAGCAGGGTGCCACATTATCATAATGCACACTACCCGAAATACGCCCTTCAAGTTCACCCATCATTGAAAGCATTTCAAACTCATTAAATGGTTTATCAAAAAACTCATTTAAAGCAACAAACGCCCCAACCACAGAGCAAGCGCTTGATCCTAGTCCCGAGCCAATTGGCATATTTTTTTCAAGCGTCATACTGACAGGCAATTTTTTACCCATTGCTTGGCAAAAGCGCTGCCAACATTGATAAACAATATTATATTTAGGATTATCGGGTAGTTTTTTTACAAATTGACCTTTGCTAGTAAGGGAAAATTCATTAGCAGATTCAACGGTAATACAGTCCCCCAGCATCGCACCACTAATCGGGCTAATTGCTGCACCTAATATATCAAAGCCAACACTAATATTGGCCATTGATGCTGGTGCATAAACAGTTAAAGATTTATGACTCATTTAACCCCCAATTTTGCCAGATGTAGTTCGTAAAATATCAGCAAAAACACCTGCTGCTGTGACATCATTCCCGGCACCATAACCACGTAAGACCAAAGGAATTGGTTGGTAATAACGTGTATAAAATGCTAGGGCATTTTCGCCATTTTTGACTTTATAAAGAGGATCTTCACTATCGACAGCTTCAATTCTAACACTGCATTGATTGTTTTCTATGCTACCAACATAACGTAATACTTTGCCTTGTTTTGCCGCTTGTTCTGATTTTGCTTTAAACTCTAAATCTAATTGCGGTAATTTAGCCATAAACTCATCAATACTACCTTGCGCATATTGTTCAGGTAAAACCGATTCAACTTCGATTTGATCAAGCTCTAATTGTAATCCTGCTTCTCGGGCTAAAATTAATAGCTTTCTAGCGACATCTGTACCCGATAAATCATCACGAGGATCAGGTTCAGTAAAGCCTTTTTCTTTTGCCAATTTAGTGGCTTCAGACAATGACATGCCCTCATCAAGTTTTCCAAAAATAAAAGAGAGCGAACCTGATAATATGCCAGAGAATTTAATTAGTTCATCCCCAGCATTAAGTAAATTTTGTAAGTTTTCAATAACGGGTAAGCCAGCTCCAACATTGGTGTCGTACTGAAATTTACGTTTACTTTTTTCGGCTTCTTGACGTAAACGTAAATAATAAGCCATTGAACTTGTATTTGCTTTTTTATTTGGCGTGACAACATGAAAACCATTAGCTAAAAAGTCTGCATATTTATCAGATATTTCACCACTAGAAGTACAATCAACTAAAATGGGATTAAGTAATCGATTATTTTTAGCAAACTCAATAATTCCATCTAATGAGTAACTATTTTCACTGTGCTTAATTTGCTCTCGCCAATTTGAAAGATCGATACCATCGCGATTAACAACGTTATGTTTAGAATTAAATAACCCACAAACACGCAAATCGATCTGTTTATTTTTAAGCCATGCTTGTTGACGTTCGATTTGATCAATTAATGCACCACCAACACCACCGACACCAATCACAAACACATCAAGCATTTTATCAGTACCAAATAACATCTGATGTGCAACACGTACGCCCATCACGGCAACATCATTATCAACCACAACTGAAATAGACCGTTCAGATGAACCTTGTGCAATTGCAACAATATTAATATTGGCTCTAGCAAGCGCTGTAAAAAAGTTAGCCGATAAGCCTCGCAATGTCCGCATACCATCACCGACAACAGAGATAATTGCTTGTTTTTCGATCACTTCAATTGGTTCAAGTAATCCATCTTTTAATTCTAAGAAAAACTCATCACTTAATGCTTCTTCTGCGCGATACAGTTCAGTTTGAGGTACACAAAAACTGATACTATATTCTGATGAAGATTGAGTAATGAGTACCACTGAAATACCTGCATAAGACATTGCTGAAAAAACACGGGCAGACATACCAACCATGCCCTTTAATCCAGGACCAGAAACATTGATCATTGCCATGTTATTTAAATTGGTAATACCTTTTACTGGGTTTGTTGAATCAACCACATTTGCTCCAATCAGTGTTCCCGGTGCATCAGGGTTATTCGTATTTTTAATTAAACAAGGGATTTGGAACTGGGCAATAGGTAAAATTGTTCTTGGGTGAAGCACTTTTGCACCAAAATATGAAAGTTCCATGGCTTCTTGATAAGACATCGTTGTAAGTAGTTTAGCATCGGGTACAATACGGGGATCACAGGTATAGACACCATCAACATCTGTCCATATTTCACAGCTATTAGCACGTAAGCATGCTGCTAGTACCGAAGCTGAATAGTCTGAACCATTACGCCCAAGAACAACTAACTCGCCTTTCTCATTACCTGCTGTAAAGCCAGGCATTAAAATAATATGATCTTGTGGGATACGCATTTCACTAATGCGGTGTGAAGACTCTGCAATATCGACCGTTGATTCTAAATAGCTACCTTCTGCAATTAACATCGCGACTGGATTGATTACAGTAACTAAATGCCCCTTAGCCTTTAGTAGCTCTTCCATAATGGCGATAGAAAGTTTTTCACCACGGCAGATAATTGATGCATTAATGCTATCAGGACATTGACCTAATAAACCAATCCCCTTAAGCAATTGCTTAATATTATTTAATTCATCAAGTGCAAAGCGCTTCATCTGTTCATAAGCAAAATTAGGTTGTGCTTTTGCAATGCCTTCTAATAAATCAGCAAAGATTTTTTCAGCATCATAGATATTATTTTGTATATCTTGCCCTGCAACTGTTTTTTCTACCATTGCGACTAAATGATTAGTAATTTTAGCCGGTGCTGATAAAACAGCTGCGTTTTGCTCTTGCTTAGCATTATTTTCAATAATCTCTGCAACGCGTAAAAAACGTTCTGCGTTAGCGACAGAAGTTCCTCCAAATTTTAAAACTTTCATATCACACCTTTACTTATTGTTCTAATTTATGCCCATTAAAATCCAAAATACCTTTTGCCAAAAAGGCAGCAATTTTAAAAATATTACTATAAATATCAAAATTTTATCTTTTATTTGTTTTTATGCTTTTTGAACATATTTTTTATATAAACTAAAAACCCGCCTTTTTTGGCGGGTTTTTATATTTTTTAAGGGAAAATCAACCCGCCCTATATTGAATAATAGTGCTTAAGGTGCCAATAATGTTTGAAATAGTCATTATCATTTTCATCACTTCCCTAACTAAATTTATACTTTAAACGCTAAAAACAAAACAGCCCGACATTTTCATGTCAGGCTGTAATTTTAAAAAACTTTTTTACTGTTTTCGTACTCATGAACGACTTTATTCAAAGCTTGGTAGATGCTTTCAGTATCTTGTTTTTTTAACGCTTCATCAAGAATATTAAGGTACGATAACATTAACTTTTGATTGTCTTCTGCAAACGTAGGCGATATTTCCTGATCTTCATATAGCATGACATAAGTGCGCGCAAATCCAAAGATCAAAAAATAAACTGCTGCATTTTTAGGGTCTTCTTGAATCAATGTCCGCATAGCGTTGCGCAGTTTCACATAGCTATCTGTACCCGGTAAGCTTGTTGCAAATGTTTTAGTTACTTCAGTAAATGTCATTACCATTAACCTCAATCAAAATTACAAGGGAAAAGAATAGCAATCCAAAGAAAGAAGTGCAAGTCTATTTTGTTTTTTATATCTATTTTTTAAAATTAAAGAATATCGGTATTTATAATTTAATCCCGATGTTATTTGATTATTCACCTTCTTTGTAAACCGCTAATCCAGCTTGAGCTTGTGCGACAGGCATTATCTCTAGTGAATTAACATTAAAATGTGTTGGTGTATTAACTAGCCATGAGACAGTATTGGCGATATCGTCTGGAGTTATATAATCAATACCCTTGTATACGGCAGCTGCTTGCTCATTATTTCCATGAAATCTAACATTAGAAAATTCAGTATCACCACATAATCCAGGTTCGATATTAGTCACCCTAATGTTTGTTCCTAAAAGATCGGTACGCAAATTAGCACTAAATTGTTTAACAAAAGCTTTAGATGCACCATATACATTTCCACCTTTGTAAGCATAGGTACCGGCTACAGAACCAAGGTTAATGATGTATCCAAAATTACGCTCAACCATACTAGGCAAAAGCTGATGGGTCAAGTGGATTAATCCAATTATGTTAGTTTGGATCATTGTTTCCCAATCATTATAATCGGCTTGATAAGCAGGCTCTAACCCCAAGGCTAATCCAGCATTATTAATTAAAATATCGACAGGTTGAAATTCTTTAGGTAGCTGCAACAATATTGACTCTACTGCATCTTTTTTTGTGATATCCAAAGCTAAAAAAGTAAAGTTTCTTCCCAATTCATCCGCTAGCTTTTGTAATTTTTCTGCACGCCTAGCGACACCTACCACTTTATAGCCATCTGCAATTAGCTTACGACAAATAGCTTGCCCAAATCCAGAAGATGCACCAGTAACTAAAGCGATATTCATATTAAATCCCCTTATTGACTATATAACAATTTGAGTGTATTTCCATAAATGTAATAGGTACAAACAAGAAAGTAGTAAATAAAAATATACTAAAACACATACTTTTCTGAAAGTTTTTTACAAATTATGAAATACTAATAAAAAACCCGCTAATTAAGCGGGTTGATATTTAACACTTCATTTAGCTGGTTCTTCCACTGGCTCTTCATCTTTTAATGGAACAATCAAAGTATCAATATGGGTATTATTGATAAGTTGACGAGCAGAAGACATTAATTTACTCCAGAAATCCTGATGATGCCCACACACAACCAGATCAATGTTATATTCGTGAATCGCTTCAATTAATACTTGGTCAAATTCCCCATTGCCCGAAAGAGTATGAGCGATAGGATAACCTGCATCATCCGCTAATTTATTTAATGCAAGATGTGCATCTTCGGTAATACGATCTTTCATATCATTCATATTGATATCAACTAAACCCGTGTAAAGATCTGAATAATTAATACCAACATGAATCAATGATATTTGAGCATTATATGGCCTAGCCATCGAAACGGCTTTTTCGACAAGAACTTCACTTTCAGGCGATAAATCAACTGCGACTAATATATGTTTATAAGCCATGATACTTTACTCCTTCCTATTTTTAACGCTCAAGTAAATTGAAAATCAGTACTCTACTTTTACTACTAAATTAATTTTTGAGCAAGCCAAAAAAGTGATCCAGATAACAAAATCGAAATTGGAAGTGTTAAAATCCATGTTAATGCAATACTTTTAATGGTTTTACTTTGCACGCCACCACCATCAACAATCATCGTTCCCGCAACCGATGAAGAAAGAACTTGAGTTGTCGATACGGGCATGCCGGTGTAACTTGCAATCCCAATTGATAAAGCTGTTGTGATTTGTGCTGATACTCCTTGTGCATAAGTCATGCCTTTCTTACCAATTTTTTCACCGATAGTAATCGCCACACGACGCCAACCAATCATCGTCCCTACCGCTAATGCCGAGGCAACCGCAACAATAATCCAAATTGGGGCATACTCTACTGTCTTAAGTAAATCATTATTTAAAGATTTAAGATATTGTTTGTCTTCTGATGATACATTCGGTTGTTTGGCAACATGAGATACCGTATCAGATAAACATAACAATATACGTCTAGTTTGTGATCGTTGATCAACAGTCAATGAGTCGTAATCATTGATTTTGTTAAATAAGTGATTAGCAATCCCTAATGTGATAAATGAGCGTGAATAATCACAATGATATTTATTCAAATCGCCTTCTGGAATACTGGTGTCTAATGCTGGCTGCGTACCAATTATCGTATTTAAATCATCATTATGGGTAACAAAATACTCTTGAATATTGTGAATCGCATTACGAGTATTTGTAATATCATAGGTGGATGCATTCATGTTAACAATAAAGCCAGCAGGAGCAATGCCCATTAATACTAACATTAATAAGCCGATACCTTTTTGCCCATCATTAGCACCATGTGAAAAACTCACACCAGCAGCTGAAATTATAAGCATAATGCGAATCCAAAAAGGGGGTTTCTTTTTGCCATAGAGTTTTTCACGTTGTTCTGGCGTCATGAAAATACGTTCTCGTTTTTTGCTGCTTTTTTTACTTTGGCTTTTACGTGTCCAATATTTCCTCAACAAAAAGATCATCAAGCCTGCAATCACAAGACCTACAACAGGGGAAACAATTAATGATAAAAAGATATGAATCATCTTAGGAATATTAAGGGCATCTATTATTGATGTATCCATAATAAATGCATTAGTCAGTGCCACACCAATAATTGAACCAATTAGGGTATGTGAGCTTGATGCTGGAATACCAAGATACCATGTTCCAAGATTCCAAATGATAGCCGCAAATAAAATAGAAAAGACCATAGCAAGCCCATGTGATGAACTTACATTAAGCAATAAATCAGTAGGTAATAGATGAACTATGGCATAAGCCACACTGAGGCCACCAAGCAAAACCCCAAAAAAGTTAAACATACCAGCCATAAAAACAGCGAGTTGTTCCTTTAATGCCCTAGTATAAATTACTGTTGCAACAGCATTAGCTGTGTCGTGGAATCCATTAATTGCTTCATAAAAGAGTACAAAAAACAGTGCCAAAACTAATAGTATAATGGTCGAAAATTCTAATTCAGCAAATAGATGTAACATAATATATCTTTCTGTTGTTAATAGCGGCCCTATTATCCTTGAGAATAGGGCAATGAGCAAAACAATTTTTAAATTTTTCGTTTTGCATAATGTGCAGCTAAAAGCGCACAAATCATTAATTGAACTTGATGAAAAATCATTAAGGGTAAAATCATTATGCCAATTATCGACATAGGAAAGATAATGCTAGCCATAGGAATACCGCTCGCTAAGCTTTTTTTGGAACCACAAAACACAATAGTGATTTCATCTTCTTTGTTAAAACCCAGTAATCTTGAACCATAAGTTGTTATTAATAAAACAATAATTAACAATATAATAGAATAAAAAATAATTGATAAAAGTGATAACAAACTAATTTGAGACCAAATGCCATTAGCAACGGCATCACTAAAAGCTACATATACAACTAATAGAATCGAGAATCGATCGGTGTTGGAAATGACACTTTTATATTTATCCACCCATTTGCCAATAAAGCGTCTTGATAAGTGACCAAGTAAAAATGGCAACATAAGTTTTAACATGATAGAAGTGATGGCATCTAGCATATTCATAGAATTTGAAGCTTGGGTATGCATCAATAAACTCACTAAAACAGGCGAAATAAACACCCCTAATAATGTTGATGCTGAAGCACTACAAATAGCCGCAGCCACATTGCCTTTTGCAATTGAGGTAAACGCAATAGCAGATTGAACGGTTGCCGGTAATACGCAAAGATAAACAAAACCTAAATAAAGATTTTGTGATAAGAAAGTGGGAACCAAAACTTGCATTATCACCCCAAGGATCGGGAAGATAACAAAAGTAGTCATAAAAATAACCAAATGCAATCGCCAATTTTTTATGCCAATAACAATTGCTTGAAAAGAAAGCTTGGCGCCATGCATAAAAAAGAGTAAGCCAATAGCAAAGGTTGTGAGGTTTTCAAAAAAAACTTTGGTTTGCCCCTCACATGGGAAAAAGCTTGCTGTAATAACGACACAAATTAGCGTTAATAAGAATGGATCAAGTTTAAAACGTTGGAGTATATTCATAGCTTTTAGCTTAATTAGTTAAAAAAAATCGCCACAATTGTGGCGATCTAAATAGAAAATAAAGTTTATTCTAAGAAACTACGAAGCACATCGGATCGACTTGGATGGCGTAACTTACGCAAGGCTTTAGCTTCAATTTGACGAATACGTTCACGTGTGACATCAAATTGTTTACCGACTTCTTCTAGTGTATGATCTGTATTCATATCAATACCAAATCGCATACGTAACACTTTGGCTTCTCTTGGCGTTAGTCCAGATAAGATATCGCGTGTCGCACTGCGTAGGCTTTCAGACGTAGCTGCATCTAACGGTTGCTCAAGAGCGGTATCTTCAATAAAGTCACCTAAATGGGAATCTTCATCATCCCCAACAGGTGTTTCCATTGAAATAGGTTCTTTAGCAATCTTAAGCACCTTACGAATTTTGTCTTCTGGCATTTGCATGCGCTCTGACAACTCTTCAGGCGTTGGTTCACGACCAATCTCTTGTAACATCTGACGTGAAATACGGTTTAGTTTATTGATTGTTTCAATCATATGCACCGGAATACGGATTGTTCTTGCTTGATCGGCAATAGAACGAGTAATAGCTTGCCTTATCCACCAAGTTGCATAGGTTGAAAATTTATAACCACGGCGATATTCAAACTTATCAACCGCTTTCATCAAACCAATATTACCTTCTTGAATAAGATCTAAGAATTGTAATCCGCGGTTAGTATATTTCTTCGCAATAGAGATAACGAGTCGCAAGTTAGCTTCAACCATTTCTTTCTTAGCACGACGTGCTTTAGCTTCACCAATAGACATACGTCGATTAATATCTTTAATTTGCTCAATAGAAAGATTAGTTTCTGTTTCAATTTGCTGTAATAGATTGATCTGAACTTGGATAGGTTCTTCAAATTCTTTCAAACTTACAGCAAATGCGCTTTTAGCAGTTAATGCCTTGTGATACCAGTTCATGTTATTTTCATTACCGGTAAAATGCGTCATAAACTGCTTTTTCGGCATTTTGCATTGTTCCACACAGATCTTCATAATGGCTCGTTCATGTGTTCTAACGCGCTCCATCATGCTTCTCATATTATTAACAAGAATATCAAACTGCTTAGCAACTAAACGGAATTGTTTGAATATTTCTGATAAATTTTCGATCCCTTTTTGTGCTTTTTTATGAGCACGACCATATTTTTTTATAGCCTCAGAGGTTTTATCATGTTGCTCTTTTAATTCAGCAAATTTAGCTTTTGCAACTTCAGGATCGATAGAAGCATCATCATCAGTTGAAGCATCGCTTTCTTCATCCTCGTTCTCATCGTCGCTATCATCAATGTCAATTTCGGTTTCACTAACTAACTCTTCAGGTAGTTCTTCCGCAACTTCTTCAGCATTCGGATCAACAAAACCTGTAATCAAATCAGATAAGCGAACTTGTCCGCTTTCGATTAAATTATATTGCTCTAAAAGATAGGTAATGGCTTCTGGATATTCGGATACCGAAGTTTGAACCTGATTAATACCATCTTCAATACGCTTAGCAATATCAATTTCGCCTTCACGCGTTAACAGTTCAACCGCTCCCATTTCGCGCATATACATACGAACGGGATCGGTTGTTCTACCAATTTCTGACTCAACATTAGATAATACTAATGCTGTCGCTGCTTCAACGGCCTCTTCATCAGGGACATTATCGGAAAGTAATAACTCATCAGAATCTGGGGCTTCTTCAAGAACTTGAATCCCCATATCATTAATCATTTGGATAATATCTTCAATCTGATCTGAATCAATAATCTCTTCAGGCAAGTGATCGTTGACATCAGCATAGGTTAGGTATCCTAGCTCCTTACCTCGAATGATTAGGAGTTTAAGCTGTGATTGAGAATTTTGCTCCATAAAAGGTATCCACTTTAGTTATTTGGTCATCTATATTATATATGTAGAACAGTATCTGAAATCTACATTTACCCTATATATTTAGTCTTTTTTTGATAAAACAAGTATTAAAGTCGCCAATTCTTTTTTCTCTGCGGTACTTAAACCGGAGACTCTCTCTTTTGCGATTAGTTCATCTTGCCTTTGGGCGAGTATGTTATCATACAACTCTTTTAAAGTATGTGAAAAAGTTGAATCTATTTCATCATCTTGATAATGACACTCCCATGTTGATAAACGATTTAATTGTTTATAAAACGGTCTATCTATACACTCTGTTAATATTTGTGCTGTCGTTATATTGGGATAACGTTGACATAATTCAAGTAATTCAATGAAGATCTCAATACCTGCCATTTTAACTTGGCGAATCACATTAATATCAGAAACTTGCTCAGCAAGATTAGGATATTGAAGTAATAAACCAATTAAAACACGCATAGTGGTTAATTTCATTTGTGATACAGGGGCTTTTTCTTTCGCCTTTTCATCACCTTTAGAGCGATTTTCATTCATTAATTGCTCTAGCTGAGAAACATCAAGCAAACCTAAATAATTGCCAAGTTTTTGTAATAAATTTAATCTGAAAGCTTTTGCCTTAATTTGATCAAGTAGCGGTAAAGCTAACGAGCTCAATTTAGCTTTTCCTTCAGCAGTTTTTAAATCAACCTGTTTCAAAAGTTCATCAAATAAAAACTTTGATAAATTTGAGGCCTCATTTAAATATTTTTCAAAACCCGCTTTACCAACCTTACGAACAAAACTATCCGGATCTTCATCTTGAGGTAAAAAAGCAAAGGTAATTTTCTTACCATCGATTAAGCAAGGCAATAATACATTAAGAGCTCGCCATGCGGCACTTCGCCCAGCATTATCGCCGTCATAACAAAATATTACCGAATCTGTTGCTCTAAATAATAACTTAATATGTTCTTCTGACGTTGCCGTACCTAAAGAAGCAACTGCATAATCAATGCCATATTGAGCAAGCGAAACCACATCCATATAACCTTCAACCACAATGAGTTGTTGAGGATTACGATTCACTTCTTGTGTTTCATAAAGTCCATAAAGTTGAAAACCTTTATGGAAAATTGGGGTTTCCGGTGAATTAATATATTTTGCTGGGTCATTAATGATAGTTCGGCCACCAAATGCTATCACGTTTCCTTGCCTATCACGGATAGGGAACATGATTCGTGCCCGAAAGCGGTCATATTGATTACCACTATCATTGGTTACAAGCATTCCTGCTTGTTCATAAAGCACTGCTTCAGCTTTTGTGTTAACAATGTTTTGTGAAGTTAACCGCCAATCATTAGGGGCAAAACCAATTTTATATCTAGCAATAATTTCAGCGTTAAGCCCTCGATTTTCAAGATATTTTTGAGCATCAATAGATGTTGGTAATACTAATTGCTGCTGGTAGAAATCCGTGATTTTAGCCATCAAGGCATACAAATCACGACGTACATTTCGAGATTCAATATGCTTGGATTGATCTATTTGATTGTTATCACTGTCAATATAAGGTACTCGAATCCCTTGCATACTAGCCAATTCTTCAATAGCTTCAGGAAAAGACAACCGTTCATATTGCATTAAAAAATTAACAACCGATCCCGATGCACCACATCCAAAACAGTAATAGATCTGCTTTTTCTCATTAAGCGAAAAAGAGGCTGTTTTTTCATCATGGAAAGGGCAGCAACCAAAATAGTTATTCCCCTTTTTTTTCATTTTAACGCGTTTACTAATCACATCAAGAATGCTAGCTCGAGCAATGAGATCTAAAATGAAATCGCGAGGGATATGACCTTTCATGATAAATTTTCAACCAATTTAGGTGTTATAGAAAGACAACAAGCCGTATCAAAAATACGGCTTGTTAGAATTCTTTATATTAAAAAGATAACAAATTGATTTTAATATCAATTCAAGTTTTCAGTATAAATAATCTTAAAAACAATTAATATAGACGAGTGCGACGAGCGTTTTCTCTTTCTAATTTTTTAGCATGGCGTTTAACAGCTGCCGCTTTAGCTCGTTTACGAATAGTCGTTGGTTTTTCGTAAAATTCACGATTACGAACTTCAGCTAAAACTCCTGCTTTTTCACAAGAACGTTTGAAACGACGTAATGCTACATCGAAAGGTTCATTTTCACGTACTTTAATTACTGGCATGTGCCTCTCACCTCAAATTTGTTTAATATCACAAGGGACTAAAATTTAGTGCGCAATTTTACCCCTAATCAATATATGTTGTAAAGTAAAAAATCGAATTATTCTAAGAGAGCAAATTAATTTGCCAATCAACATATAGCGTCAGATAATAAATGAAATCTGATTAAGAATAAACAGGAGTTTTTCATGCCATCATTTACAGGTCAATATCCAACTCGCCGCTTACGTCGTAATCGTGCCCATGATTTTAGTCGTCGTATGGTTGCAGAACACAGCTTGACCGTCAATGACCTCATTTATCCAGTTTTCATTATTGAAGGCAATAATGTTACTGAACCCATTACCTCAATGCCAAATGTAAATCGAATGAGTATTGATGTATTACTAAAAGAAGCAGAACAAGTAGCTAAATTAGGGATTCCTGTTCTTTCATTATTTCCTGCTATTGAACCAGCAAAAAAATCACTACTTGCTCAAGAAGCATATAATGAAACGGGATTAGTACCGAAAGCGATTCGAACATTAAAAAAAGAGTTCCCTGAGCTAGGCATACTCACTGATGTCGCACTTGATCCTTATACCACCCATGGACAAGACGGCATTATTGATGAACAAGGGTACGTGCAAAACGATCGCTCTGTTGAGACGCTTGTAAAACAAGCGCTAATGCAAGCAGAAGCGGGAGTAGACATTATCGCACCAAGCGATATGATGGATGGACGCATTGGCGCAATACGTAATGAGCTAGAAAAACACGGTTTTGTTAACACCCAAATTATGGCTTATTCAGCCAAATATGCATCTTGTTTTTACGGTCCTTTCCGTGATGCTGTCGGCTCTGCCCAAAATATTAAAGGTGGCAATAAAAAAACTTATCAGCTCGATCCTGCTAACAGTGATGAAGCATTACAAGAAATTTATCAAGATTTAAGCGAAGGTGCAGATATGGTCATGGTTAAACCGGGTATGCCTTATCTTGATATCGTGCAAAGAGTCAAAGAAACTTTTGCTGTGCCGACTTTTGCTTATCAGGTTTCTGGCGAGTATGCCATGTTAACAGCGGCAATTGAAAAAGGTTGGTTAGATGAAAAATTAGCCATTACGGAGTCTTTACTTTGTTTTAAACGCGCAGGAGCCGATGGTGTATTAACCTATTTTGCCAAACAAGTCGCCGAATGGTTACACCAAAAATAAATATATTTATTCAAATAGATAATAATTACGCACTCCAATATTTGGAAGGCGTATTTATTCCGATACCGGACGTGAATATCAAAGCACAGGCGAACACCTATTTGTTAAAACGTGTAATAACCATTATATCAATCAATAATTTACAAAACCTGCCTGCAAACGAATGGGAAAGCGGAAAGAATGACACGGTTAAACTGCATAAAGCGATTTCAGGGAAAACGCCTTATGAGTTTTTAGAAGATTATTTTAATCATGAAGTGTAAACAACCTGACTTTCCCTACAAAATATCTAACATATCGAATCATATTATCAACCATACTACTTAATAACAATACAACTTCCATTCTTCCTTGGGCATCGATAATAAGAAATAAAAATAAGTGATTACTTAGCCTTGGTTAATAATTATTCTTTGCTAAAAATTGTAAAAAAGTTTCGGGGAAGCTATATGTTTAAGTAAAAATCTGATAATATTTACAGGGATAAGCGATAAGGGAATAAAAAATGATTTATGAACTCGTACCAACCGAATTGCATGATGAATTCAAAGCTTTTCATCATGACCTAGAAAAAATAGCATCGCAACATGTAGAAGCTTGTCCATTTTGTAAAAAAACTGCATTTTATTTAATTCGTTCAAAACCAACTAAAACATACCGCTGTAAAGATTGTCATAAATATTTTACCGTTTCAACCAATACTCCTTTCAATCGTTTAATGCCATTTAATTGGTTAGAACTTATCTTTACTAGTCGCATAAAAAATATTAGTTATATCAATATTGCAGAAAAACTTGAAAGCTCATTAGAAAAGGTAATACGTCGAGATCGTGCTATTATTCATTATCTTCAAATCCATTACCCATCATTGCATAAATGGTATACACATCAAAAACAAACCACATTAATGCCAACTTTAGCAGAACAACATCAAACCATTAAAGCTAAAGTAACCACCTTATTGAATGAACAAAGCCCAACGTGTATACACTGCGGATCGAACGAAACAACCAAAGTCGGTTCTCGCACTTGCTATCGCTGTAGGCGCTGTCGACATAGTTTTAATATTTTAAGCAACACTAGTTTAAACCGGATACCAAAACCTGAATTATGGCTACAATTCATTGATCTACTTGTTTCTGGAGCGAATAATTTACAAATAAGAAAAGCACTTAATTTACACAATGATACTGTACGTAAATGGCGTTCGGCTTGGTACCACATGATGAAAGATTGGCACTGCGAAGCACTTGCTATTTGGTGCAAAAATAAATAAGACAACAGAATAAAAGGAAATCAGCTCTATGAAAAAAAATAGTTTATTTTTATATATATGTATATTTGGCAGTACACTGTCCATCAGCGGTTGCGATGATAAAAAAACAGTTGATGAAAAAAACTTGCCACAATTACCGACAGCAATGATTAATAGTTATCTTTTTCATACTGAACCAGAACTTTTACCGTTTAGTAAAATGATTAAACAGCAACATATTCAAGGATCATCAAGTAAAATCATTAACTACAATGAACAAGGCTTTGTAGCTAATTATGATTTAGAAGGGTTACATGGCGACATTAACTATGAAACAGCTAAATATAGCTACGGCATGGGTGACACCAGAAATGTTTATGAGATTACTTTTGATTCATCGAAAAATATTCTTGGCATGAAAAACAATAATAATGATATAGTTGCAAGTTCAGAATTTGATGAACAAGGTCGTTTGGTTGAAACCACCCTATCACGATTTGCAGAAAATAACGTCATTTTTAACAGTAAAATTATTTATGATAACAACCGTGTCGAGCTTGTGTTATATAACGCTTATGTTCCTGTTGATGAAAAAACAAAGTTTCCTGTATTAGCACAAGAAAAAGATGTCGTTTACAATGCCAATAAACAATTAGAAAAAACCATCACCAGAACCTTTAAATTAGCATCAAATGGTGACATCATCATTAATGATAAAAATGAACAAGAGGTTGAACTCACCGAAACGTGTACTTATTCGGATTATAATCAAAACAACGATTGGACTAAAGCTGTTTGTATTACAACAGGCGATGAATCAAAAACTGTTAATCTAACTAGAACTATTGAATATAATTAATCATTGCCATATTCATCATAGTCACGGCAAAGTGTAATTGTATCTTCAATTAAGCGTCTTGCAATGGTGCCATACTCTGGGATTTTAGGTAATTGTGTGTAATGGTACCAGTTTGCTTCAATGAGTTCATTTTTGTCTACCACTATTTCACCACTATCATAATCAGCTAAATAAGCCATCATTAATGAATTAGGGAATGGCCAAGGTTGCGAGCCTACATAACGAATATTCTTAATTTTGATTCTTGACTCCTCAAATACTTCCCGCTCAACTGCGGTTTCCATTGTTTCACCAATTTCAGTGAAACCAGCTAAAACAGTATATAAGTTATCTTGATTATGCCTAACATGCTTTGCTAATAAAATTTTATTTTTGTGGCGAATAGCCACGATAATAGATGGTGAAATTTGTGGATAGTAACGCTCTTTACAATGGTCACACATACAGCACCATTCTGTATTACTAATATACATCTCATGTCCACAATAGCCACAATACTTATGAGAACGATAAAACTCAGAAAGTTGTACAGCTCGACCTGCCATATTAAATAATGATTGATCAGTTATATCCAGTAATTGACGAATTGAACTCATTGCATGTTTCATTTCATCACAAATCAGCCAAGCAATTTGCCCATTCCATTCACCTATTGGTTGCGCACGCTTATGGGTAAAACCGAGCTGATCGGCACGCCCAATAGGAACATCACCATTAGGCAACCATAATCGACCATTAGCACTGACAAACCAATAACCGATTTCATTACCAGTTAAATTAAATTGTTGTTGTATATTCATATCATTGACACCAAAAATAAAAACGAAAAAGGAGGATTTACTCCTCCTTTTTCCAATACTATTTCTTTTTCTTCTCGTGAAGTCCTTTTTTCTCAAGTTCCCAGTAGATAACACGCTGCTGAGCAATTGTGAATAAGTTACTAACAATATAATATAAAACTAAGCCTGATGGGAACCATAAAAAGAACAATGTAAAAATTAATGGCATATAAGTCATTAATTTTTGTTGTAGTGGATCGGTAACAGGAGTTGGTGACATCTTTTGGATTAAGAACATGCTAGCACCCATTAATAAAGGCAAAATATAATAAGGATCTTGCGCTGATAAGTCATAAATCCAAAGTGCAAATGGCGCATGCCGTAGTTCAACTGCATTACCTAACATATAGAATAATGACAAGAAAATCGGCATTTGAATAATTAATGGCAAGCAACCACCTAATGGATTCACTTTCTCTTGCTTATAAAGCGCCATTGTTTCCATACTCATTTTTTGTCTATCATCACCATAGCGCTCTTTTAAAGCCTCTATACGAGGTTGCAATAACTTCATTTTTGCCATTGAACGATACTGCGCACGAGTTAATGGGAATAAAATACCTCGAACAATAAATGTGATGACAATAATAGAGAAGCCCCAATTACCCACAAAACCTTGAATAAACTTCAATAAATAAAACAAAGGCTGCGATAAGAACCATAACCACCCGTAATCAACAATTAAGTCAAGATGGTTAGCGGTTTCTTTCAATTGACTTTGAATTTCTGGTCCTAACCATAATTTGGCTCCAATAGTTTGTGTGCTACCTGCAGGAATAACAGCTGACTCACCTTTGAAACCAATCGTTGCTTGTGATTTATTAGCCGTTGCTCGTGTATAAAATAAGTTATTTTTATCCTGTGTTGGCACCCATGCTGAAGCAAAATAGTGCTGTAACATCGCAACCCAGCCTGTTTGCGTCTCAACTGCTAACGCTTTATCTTTGATATCATCAAAACTATATTTGCTGTAGTTAGTATTCGAACTTGAATAAGCGGTGCCACGGAATGCACTTTGTCCTAGTCCACTTCCCCCTTCGGTTGGTATATCATCGGGTAATTTAATGGTTTGTTTTAATTGACCATACATTGCTACATCAACAGGTACATTGCTTTGGTTATTAATGTCATACTGAACATCAATTGCATAATTACCACGATGTAATATGTAATATTTAGTATAACTTACACCATTAACTTGATAAGTAAGTGGAACACGCAATTCATCTTGCCCATCAGCTAGCACATATTCAGACTTTTCAGTTTGATATACAGGACGTTTTGAGCCTTGAGTCGCATTATCTGGACCATCTTTACCTGTTAAACCACTTTCTGCAATATAAACAAAATCGGGGCGTGATGTTAATAATTGGAAAGGCGTGCCAGAATGAAGCGTTTGCTCATATTTTAACAGTTGTGCAGCTTGTACATCACCGCCATAAGTATTAATGGTGAGTGACAATACATCTGATTTTACAATAACTGTTTTACCCAGCATTGAGCCATCAGCTGAATTATCATCACTCATTTGTTGCGTTAATTGATTTGCGATTGGCGGTTTAGGTGCGTGATCTTCCTCCCACGCTTTCCAAATGAAAAAAGATACAAAAAGTAAAGCAATGACTAAAATATTACGTTGAGATCCCATTAGTGTTTTTCTCTATTGGTTTTAATTTTTGGAGGAACAAAGTCTTCTCCTCCTTCATGTAAAGGATGACATTTTAATACACGTTTAACTGTTAGCCAACCACCTTTTATTAATCCAAAACGTCGTAATGCAATTATTGCGTATTGTGAACATGTCGGTGTAAAACGACATTTAGGGCCAAGTAAAGGACTAATAACACGCTGATACACACGAATAAAAAGCACAAAAGCATTTACTATCATACATTTAAATGCATAAACATGCTGTTTGATAATTAATTTAAATTTATTCAAACCTCGTACTTGGTTATGATTCGCTGGCATAATTTATTTAGTGTTTCAACGATTTGCTGATTATCTAAGTCTATAACAGGTTGTTTAGCCATCAAAATAAAATCGATATTAGGAAGTTGATGTTGATGATGTCGAAAATACTCTTTAGCCAGCCGCTTGATGCGATTACGCTCATGAGCTCGTTTTACCTGTTTTTTAGCTATAGCAAACCCTAATCGCATATGATTATGGTTATTTTTACGTGCAACTAACGTTAAAAAAGGAGAACCAGCTCGAATGGACTCTTGAAAGACATGATTGAAATCAAAGGGAGTTAACAATCGTAACTCCCGCGGAAAAGTGAACTTAATCACCCAACTTTAAATCAGCTAGCAACAGTTAAACGAACACGGCCTTTAGCACGACGGCGAGCAAGAACTTGACGACCGTTTTTAGTTGCCATACGAGCACGGAAGCCGTGAGTTCTATTGCGTTTTAATACTGATGGTTGAAATGTGCGTTTCATGACGATTTATATCCAAATCTAATTTATCAACAGGTTGCAGAGTTTAAACTCCACAGCATTAATTAAAGAGGTCGGAATTATAGAGCCTATTTTATTTTCCGTCAATGAGATTTTCATAGAATGTTTTTTCGCAATTTAACCCCATATTAAGTGAATTAATCATTCACTGATAGTACACGCTTACTTTTTTCACCGCCCACTTCGCGCGCTAATTTTGGCACTAAATAACCCGATACTTGATCAGCAAGTTGTTTCATTATTATTTTTGCGGACTCATCATCAACCAAAAAATGAGCAGCGCCTTGCACTTTATCTAACAAATGGATGTAATAAGGCAAAATCCCAATATCAAAAAGCTTATTGCTCAACTGAGCCAAAATATCGGCATTATCATTAATATTTTTCAACAATACGCTTTGATTTAGCACAGTTACACCGCTTTGTTTTAAAAGCTTAATTGCATAAGCAACAGCATTATCAATCTCATTTGAATGATTAATGTGAGTAATGACTATTATTTGCAACCTACTTTCAGCAAATAACCGACAAAGTTCAGGCGTCACTCGCGAAGGAATAACAACGGCCAAACGTGTATGGATTCGTAATCGCTTAATATGTGGGATTTTTTCTAGTGCATTAATCAAAAAAGCCATTTCATGATCTTTTGCCATTAGTGGATCACCACCAGATAAAATAATTTCATCAAGTTCAGGGTGATTTGCAATATATTCAAGCGCAATACCAAGGTTCTTTTTATTGCCTTGATTATTATGATAAGGAAAATGCCGCCTAAAACAGTAACGACAGTTAATTGCACACGCCGTTTTTGTGATCAACAATGCGCGATTATGATACTTATGCAATAACCCTGCAATGGCATTATCTTGCTCTTGTAATGGGTCATGACTGTAGCCATCAACTTTTAATAATTCCTTATCATGACAAAGCACCTGTAGTAAAAGTGGGTCATTACTATCCCCCTTTTTCATTCGGTTAATAAAAGCCCTAGGGACACGAAGCGGAAACTGTTTTTTTGCCTGTTGCATAGGGATTGAGATGGTGTCAGGATCTAGACCTAAATAGGAATATAAAACGTTGATATCTGTCACAACATTGGCAAGATCAACAATCCATTCATCTTTATTATTTGGTAGTTCAATTTTTTGCTGTATAATATGGCTCATTTTTTGTAATTCAGAATTTTAGTTGGAGCTTTTATGGCATCTTATAGTACTAATGAGTTTAAAGCTGGTCTTAAAATAATGCAAGATGGTGAACCGTGTGTCATTGTTGAAAATGAATTTTATAAACCGGGTAAAGGTCAATCCATCAATCGCGTAAAAATTAAAAAATTACTTTCAGGTAAAACTGTCGATAAAACATTCAAATCAGGCGAATCAGTCGAAGCGGCTGACGTTGTTGATATGAACTTAACTTACCTCTACACCGATGGTGAGTTTTGGCATTTTATGAATAACGACACATTTGAACAACTTTCGGCTGATGCTAAAGCAGTTGGCGACAATGCAAAATGGTTGGTTGATCAAGCTGAATGTATTTTAACATTATGGAATGGTCAACCAATTGCTGTAACACCACCAAACTTTGTTGAACTTGAAGTGATCGAAACTGACCCAGGTTTAAAAGGCGACACAGCAGGAACCGGTGGTAAACCAGCGATTTTATCAACTGGTGCGGTAGTCCGTGTACCTTTATTTGTACAAATTGGCGAAGTCCTTAAAGTGGATACTCGCTCAGGCGAATATGTATCACGCGTTAAATAAAATCGCGTACTTTTAAGTTCGCTTTTACCCCCCGAAAAGAGAGGTTGGTCTAACCTCTCTTACTTATCTAAATAGCACAAATTTAAAATTCAAGCTTACTGTTTTCCAGTTATTAAAATCCTTTAAAATCTGTCGAAATTTAATTATCAACACAATCAACGTTGATAAATTGAAAATGCTAATTTTTATTGCTGACAAGCTATAAGAGCACAAGCTTTTAAACCTCGTCGACTTGTGAGCCCGCTTTAGGCAAGGCTTTGTTCTTTGATTGCTTGTCCTTAATTAGCGCTATAAGCCCGTGCGCAACCCAAGGATTAAGAACAGCCATTAAACTAGGGAGCGGTGCAAAGGCCATAATTGATAATGGAGGCACTGAACCAATAAATGTCACCGTTGCCCGATCCCACATCGAACTGACCGCTGAACTGACCACTCATCGCCGTATCACTTGTCCAATAGTTGTAGGGGACGAAATCTGCACCACTATAATTGTACATGAGCCCCCACTCCGTGAATAATCCAGCACCTATTTGACGCTGATAATGATTACCACTTGATGGTGGCGTTGCGCCAATGGATCCTTGGCAATGCAAACCTGAGTCAAGACCAGAACAAATCGCGTTAGTCAGCTCCTTGACCTGTGGCACACGATAACCCAAACGACTACACCAAGTTACCATATCAGGATAGTAATATAATTCAGCTCCTCGGTTCACAAACCATTTCTGTATGACAAATCCATATCTTACTATCTCTTTACCCTCTCTATCTCTACCCACTAACTCAAAGGCCTGTGGTAACTTTGGCACGGTAATTTGATTAGGATAGGGATCACCCCATTGAGTTCTTGCCTCTGGACCTGTTAGCGTCACACGAAACTCGACATAGCCTTCGTCATTACATTCTGTTTTTCGCGTCACTGTGGCAGTAATTCCCTCATGCGTAACTGGCGCTCCCCATGTCAATTCACTTGCTTCTCCCATTATGATGAAATCAAAATATAATCCATCAGCCCCCGTAGTTGGGAAGTTAAGCGCGTATGATGCTGGATCCGTTGATTGAACTAGGAATCCATAATCGGGGTTCCATATGTCAGCGGGGCCCGCGAAGTGAAGCCTGCCGTAATCAAGATTAGGTCTTACGGATTTGAGGATCCCCCATTGTGACGATGGCAGTATTATGGCATCACTACGATTTTCCCCTCGACCACTTTTACCTATTAATGCCTGCGAATTCCATGAAAAAGACAATAATAACACAGCCAATACCAACGAGATTTTTCGAGATAATTTTGGTGATGATTTGAAAGATAATTTCGAGGATATACACGAGGTAAGAGCTAAAACCCGTCTAAGGTATCTATTCGATAAATTTAAGACATAGGTTTGCCAGTGCTGGTGTCTGGTGTCTGGTGTCTAAAATGATAATGCATTATGGTTTACCTGTCAAGTAAATTCATGTTTTATTTGGTTTTTTATGTTTATATGCTTATTAAGTAAGCCAAATTTTCAACTGGTTAAAGTATAATCGTTTAAAAAAAGTTTGGCTAGTTTTTTTGGGTGATTTTTATAAAGATTTATTAAGAGTTATTTTTATGAAGCTCTGTGAAAAGCTTTAAGGGTTTCAAATTTTTGTCTTTTGTAAAAAACAAAAAAGGCAAATAAAATCAACATACTATCCAAAACATCTACAGAACAAACATACAACTATCATAACATCGAAAGGTGTGAATATAGCTGCCTTTTCCTGCTTCGGAATGTACCGATAAAGTAGGGGTAAATTTTATTTTGCACCCATGTAGTTTAACTGGCGCCATGATTCATAAACCACAACAGCTACAGAATTAGATAAATTCATACTACGGCTCGTTGCTAACATGGGAATACGTATTTTTTTATCTTGAGGTAATACATCAAGTATGGCTTTCGGTAAGCCTCTAGTTTCTGGTCCAAACATTAAAAAGTCATGTTGCCGGTAATTAACTTCATTATGAGACCTTTGCCCTTTTGTGGTTAAGGCATAAACTTGTGTCAACAAGTCGATTTGATTGGTATCTAAGAAATGGTTGAGATTTTTATAACGTTTTACATCAACAAATTCTTGATAATCAAGCCCAGCTCGTCTTAATTTTTTGTCATCCCAGAAAAAACCCATGGGTTCAATAATATGTAAATTAAAGCCAGTGTTAGCACAAAGGCGAATAATATTACCAGTATTAGCGGGAATTTCGGGTTCAAATAAAACAATATTTAAGACTGAATTTGACACAACTTTTCTCTTTCACTATTTATTGATGTTTATGAATTGGCAATACTATCACAATTCTAAGTCCGCCAAGATGACTTTTTTCAGCTTTTACGGTTCCGTGATCGCGTATAATGGCATTGGCAACAATAGCGAGCCCTAATCCAGTTCCACCTGATTGGCGATCTCGAGCTTCACTTGTACGATAAAAGGGTCTAAAAATTTGTTCTAATTCACTTTCAGCAACCCCTGGGCCATCATCATCAATTGTAATGGTTATCTTTTTTTGTTGTGCTACAAAATTGACAACAATCTGTTTATTGGAATAACGAAATGCATTACGTATAACGTTTTCAAGTGCACTACATAAAGCAACAGGATAACATAAAATGGTGTGGTTGGTTGGAAGATTGGCAACGGTAAACTTCTTGCCTATTTGTTCTGCTTCAAAAGCAGCATTATCAAGCACTTGTTTAAACAACAGATTAATTTGATTAAATTCACGGATTTCATTATTGTCATATTGCTGCCTTGCCAATGATAATAAATCACCAATCATAGAATCTAACTTTAATGCCTCAATATCAATACGCACAACTTCACTGCTTTCACCTTGTTTTCGACGTAATAAAGCTGTAGCAAGCTGCAACCGAGTCAAAGGCGTGCGTAATTCATGAGAAATATCAGAAAACAGGCGGTGCTGCACCTCTTGCATTCGCTTAAGCTCCCTAAGCATATGGTTAAAACTAGCACCAGTTGCTTTATATTCAGAGGATCCTATTTGTTCAAGTTCTGGCCACTCTTGTAAATTGCCTTTTGCAACCTGATCTGCTGCTTTTTTCAGTCCTCGTGCTGGTTTAGCTATACTCCAAGATAACCACAGTAAAAAAGGCGAACTGGCAAGCATCGTTAAAGCTAATAATAAAAAAGGATGATCAAATATAAAGTTAACAAATTGTGATTGAATGTCAGTTGCTTGTTGTAAGATATACAATTGATATTCTGTATTGGCATAATGGACTAAAAAAGGCCCTATAATTTCTTGTGAATCATAAATCTTCTTGGCTGGATCATCGACATTACTGGATTTTTCTCTAAAGTTCTTCACTAAATCGATATTTTTAGTCTCAGCGGTAATGATTTGCTCATTGGGTGTAACAATAAATAAAGATTGACCTGATTTCTGGTGATTATCCATCACAACAATAAAACGCATCCACCATCGAAAACTATCTTTAGGCACATTAACAAGATCATTCTCAACCTGACGAGCTAATATATTACCTGCTTCTTTATCTTTATTTGCTAAATACGTTAAATTTCGAGAATCAAGGCTCGGTAATACCATTATTAACATGAGAAAAAAAACGATGGTCAGTAAAAATATAGTGAAAATTCTGATTGTTAATCGATCAAAAATCCACATATTATCTGACCTTCTTAAATGTTATTCTAGCCTTACAACAAATCATCTTGTTGATCCACGACAAATAAATAACCTTTAGTGCGTAGTGTTTTAATCCAAGGTAAACCATCACTTCGATGAGGGAGTTTTTTCCGTAAATTAGAAACATGAACATCAATCGAGCGAGCAAGCGGGACAAGCTCTTTACCTAAAACAGATTCACTTAACTTTTCACGTGTAATTATTTTGCCTGCGTTTTCAAGAAATGTAAGCAATACTTGAAACTCAGTACCCGTTAAATCAATATACTTGTTATCAAAAAAAACAGATTGCTGTTTTCGATTTACACTAAGTTTATCAATTGTATATTGAATCGGTTTATCAGCAGCATCATTTTCTGTATTATCCCAACGAGTTCTACGTAAAAGCGCATTAATTCGAGCAATAAGTTCTCTATCATTAAATGGTTTTTGAATGTAATCATCAGCACCAAGTTCAAGGCCAATAACTTTATCATCTTCACTATCTTTAGCCGTTAAAAAAATAACAGGTACAGTAAACTTACCTCTAAGTTGAGATAATAAACTAAATCCATTCATTTCAGGCATCATAATATCAAGTAAAATAAGATCTATGGTTCTGTCAAACTTTTCTAGAGCCTGAATACCATTATTCGCTATTTCAACTTGATAGCCTTCTAATTCGAGTAGTTCTCGTAATAATAAAGTAATCTCCTGATCATCATCAACGACAAGTAATTTGCTGTTCATTACATTCCTCTTTCTATCTATATCAAATTCATTCTTGATATTTATTTTTATATTAATAACAAATATAGTTTTTGTTTAAGAATTCATTATATATGTAAAAAATAAGAATAATATAGTAAATTATTGTTAAGATTTATATAGAAAATATTTTTACATTATTAAACCCTTGGTCAATTAAATAAAGTGCTTGCAACTTGCTCATTACGCCACGTTCACAATAGAGTAAATATTGATTTGATTGATCCAAATTTCCAAATTGCGTTGCCAATTTGTAAAATGGAATATGCTTGATTTTAATATCATTCAATACAAGTGGATTATCTTCTTGCTCTTCTGGAGAACGAATATCAATAACCACATGATCTGCACTCAGTGTTGTAACAGTTTCGACTTGAGTAATCTTTGTGTCAGATTGTTTTGCAATCTCACGTATATCAATGTTTTCAGCTTCGGCAACAGCTTTATCTAAAATTGTGAAATCGAAATTTAATTCTTCTGCTTCAATTTTTTCTTTTACGGCTTTAACCGTTGGTTTTTTAGATATCACACCACAAAACTCAGGCATTGTTTTAGCAATATCTTCCGTTCCAATTTGGCGTGCAAGATTAATAATCGTTTCTTTATCATGCGTGATAAGAGGACGTAGAATTAATGTATCGCTAGCATTATCAATTAACCGTAAGTTAGTCAATGTTTGACTCGATACTTGACCTAATGCTTCGCCAGTCACAAGAGCTTCTACTTTGTAACGTTGCGCAATTTTTGATGCCGCACGAATCATCATTCGTTTTAGAATCACCCCCATTTGCCCATCGTCAATTTTTTCCAGAATTTCACCAACAACATCAGAAAAATCAATAGCAATAAAACGTACTTTATGTGAGCTACCAAAACGCTCCCATAAATAATGTGCCATCTGTTTAACACCGATCTCGTGAGTTTTGCCACCAAGATTAAAGAAACAATAATGTACTCGGCTACCGCGCCGAATTAGCATATAGCTTGATACTCCCGAGTCAAATCCACCCGATATAAGCGAAAGAACATCTTCTTGGGTACCTGTTGGAAAACCACCAATTCCTGCATGTCGGCCTTTTACCAGTAGTAACTTGTCTTTATCTATTTCAAGATTAACCGTGATTTCTGGGTGGGTTAATTTAACCTTAGCTGAAGATACGTATTGATTAAGCCCACCACCAACATAACGCTCTACATCAATTGAAGTAAATTCATGTTTACCACGACGTTTAACCCGTACACAAAATGTTTTGTTTTCAATCAATGGTGCATAATAATCCAACACTTTTTCAAAAATATCATGCATATCAACAAAAGCCAGTTCATCGACAGCTAAAATATGATGAATGCCGGGGATCCGAGTTAATAGCTCAAGTATCTGATTTTCGCTATTTTCAATTTTTGGACGGACTTCAATAAAGTCCCAATGACGAATAACCGCTACATCTTCAATATGATGCTTTAAAATATTACGAATATTACTGGTTAATATTTTAATAAAACGCAAACGAACAGAATCACTTTTAATGGTAATTTCGGGAAAGAGCTTAACAATAAATTTCATAAATACAATGTGCCATAATAAAAATGGCGACATTATACTGTTTTTTTAGATAGAAACGTACCATTGATTATCACCTCCATTTTTAAAGCCTACAAATTTACATTTAATCTTTAAAAAAATTTACAAAAAAAAGGGTATAACTAGATTATAAAATATACTACACTATCTGGGTAACATTTTGCGTCAATGGTAACAATTTGAGAATTTTTAAGACTATAAAATAAAACAATGAATTAACTTGACAAGTTAATCGGAATAATTCATAAGGATAATTTATAATGACACAACAGCAAAAGGTTTATAAATTAATCAGAAACAATGTGGTTCCCCAAAATTTTACATTCATTTTTTTCTTTTATTTTTCTCTTCTTTCATTCTCAGCAACAGCTGCATTATCAGCAACGTCGGCAAAAACAATTAAAGGAAATGCACCTATTTTTATTTCGACTTTTTCTGAAAATAACCTAGGTTTTACCGTTAATGATATTTTTTACAGTAAACAATTAGAAAATATTCCTAAATCATTTGATAAAAGCCTTACACTCAATGACTTTATCATCAAAATGCCGATGGTCGCTGATCTTAAATTTTCATCGACTCAGAACTACAATGATGAGGATGGAGACGATGGTAAGACTTCCGATAATGGAACTTTTTCTATCGGTGCGATTACCTTTAAATGGTTTGATAACACAGGGCGAGAAATCCCAAAATCTCAGTATGGAAAAGTGATTGGTTGTGGTAGTGGGTTTCAAATGCCACTCAAGTTAGCCATTACCCTTTCAGATGTGCAAGTCCACTCAGAATATGGCGATCCAAAAGATAGTGAATCATCTCATTTAACCAAAATTTATCAAATTAATATTGATTCAGCGATCTGTTTTGCTAAACCAAACCAAATGATCGTTAACAATAATCAAACTTGGGGAAGTCCTTATCATTTTACACAAAATGGTAAAACAGATTGTGCACTTTTAGGTTATGAGAATATTGATAGTTCTATAATTGATCCTAATCGTGGGAGTAAAGGCTGGAATAAGCCTGGCACTGAATATAGAGATTCACTTTGTGGCGGTGGATACGATCATAGCGTTTTTGACCCTATCAATGGATTTTATGCATCTGCCAATCCGAAGTTCCCAACAACAGGATTTCCAGGTGCTCAGTTTCAATTAATTATGACTGGCGCCCAAACAGATTGGAATTATTCTGTAAATGCAACCCCAATAGGTAGTGTGACTGTAGATGAAAATGGCATGGTTTATCTCAATAATAAACCTAATGGCACAGTAACGATATCGGCAAAATTTAAACTGGATTCCAACATAGTACACAATTACACATTTAACCCAACCAAAACTTGGGTTGTTCCACAAAAAGGTTCATACACTTATGAACAAGTAACGCAGGTTTGTGATGGCGAAGCTAACATACCAACTCGAGCAGAAATGTCAAACTCACCTAATGCTTCAGCTTCATGGAAAACAATACCACTAACTTGGGACTTGTTTACACGAACAATCAATCAAGGGCTATTAAGTGAATGGGGTATGACCTCCCATCCAAATTACCCTAAATCCAATTGGTTCAAAGAAGAACAGTGGTTTTTTTCATCTGATAGGTTTCCACTAACACATCTACACCCAGAGCTTTCTAACAGATATGCGATTGACGCTTGGATAGGACAAATTCAAGTGTGGGGAAAAGAACAGCGATTACATGCCGTATGTAAGAAATAATGACCTTAATTTAAATTGAAAGTAATTAAGGTGATAGATAATGATGGTGCTTATTTTAGTTTAAAAATTGACAATTTTTGATTGATTAAAAGAGATATTTTTCAAAATAAACCGATAATTCATGAAATTTTACTTGCTTGTTGGTCTGTCTTTCGCTAATATTCCGCACCAATAGATTCTGTTGTATAACATATAAAATTGACAGGTTGAAATGTACGAACTTCTAATTATAAGTTATTTGATCATCGCTTTAGTAATTATCGTTTTAGTTTTGATTCAGCGAGGTAAAGGCGCAGATATGGGGTCTTCTTTCGGCTCGGGCGCGTCAGCAACTTTGTTTGGGTCTTCAGGAAGTGGTAACTTTTTGACTCGTACAACAACGTTATTAGGTATTTTGTTTTTTGTCATTAGCATTCTATTGTCGAATTTAGGTAGTAAGCCTCATGCAGCTTCAAATCACGAATTTGACAACATTGAAGATAGCGTACCAGCAACGACACAGCAAAATGAAGGTGGAGCTGAACAAACCACAGCACCTATTGCTCAACCGACACAACAAAATCCAACATCGGATATTCCTGAATAAAAACGGCGCCGTGGTGGTGAAATTGGTAGACACGCTATCTTGAGGGGGTAGTGCTCTAAGGGCATGCGGGTTCAAGTCCCGCCCACGGCACCAAATCAATAAACAGCAACATTCTTTTAAACCCAACAAAGTACACCAAACCCAGTAATAACAAGCCTTAAAGTCTATTTTATTGCCCATTAAGTATCATTAAGGTACATTTACAACCAAAGTTTTTAGGACTATATTAAGGACTATGCAAACATATTAAAATAATTTCATAGTCCCATAAGAGAAAAGTATGCCTAAAAAAGTAACCCCAATGACGGATACACAAATAAAGAATGCCAAGCCACAAAGTAAGGATTATCCTATTTATGATGGAAATGGTTTGCTTTTACTTATTAAGTCAACAGGGGCAAAAATATGGCAATTCAGATATTACCGCCCTATAACTAATAATAGGACTACTGTAAGCTTCGGAAGTTATCCAGAAGTTTCGCTACAGCAGGCACGAAAACAACGAGATGAAGCGCGAGAATTAATAAAGCAAGGGATAGATCCACAATATCACAAAGCGGAACAAGAACAACGTAAGCAAGAAGCTTGTAATAATACCTTTTACGCTATGGCTGAGAAATGGTTCAAATTCAAAACAGAACAAGGTTTAGAAGAACAAACGCTCAAAAAGGCTTGGCGTTCATTAGAAAATCATGTTTTCCCTTATATAAAAGATATTCCAATAAACCAAGTAACAGCTATCAAAGCGATTAACGCATTACAGCCATTAAATAACAATAATAAATACGAAACAGTAAAAAGAGTTTGCCGGCGAATTAATGAAATAATGTATTATGCTGTCAATATGGGAATTATCGATAATAACCCTCTAGCCAAAATCACCGACGTATTTAATAGCCCGAAAGTAAAGAATCAGCCAACTATTCCCCCTACTGAGTTACCGCAGTTCATGCAAGCTTTAGCTATGGCAAAGATTGAATTGCAAACTAGATGCGTGATTGAATGGCAGTTATTAACATTAACGCGACCAAGTGAAGCCGTAGGGGCTAAGTGGGAAGAAATTAATCTAGATAAAAAATTATGGAGTATTCCTGCCGAACGCATGAAAATGGATAGACCTCACAA
Organism: Gilliamella sp. X-60; assembly: GCF_057063585.1. Lineage (NCBI taxonomy): Bacteria > Pseudomonadati > Pseudomonadota > Gammaproteobacteria > Orbales > Orbaceae > Gilliamella > Gilliamella sp. X-60. Next base: position 50,559 of record NZ_JBXSQJ010000007.1, read on the forward strand.
TATACCCTTATCACCGCAAGCAATAAAAATACTTGAGATAATGAAATCTATTAATCATAAAAGTGTGTTTGTTTTCCCAACAGCAAGACCGCCTTATAACAAGCCAATGAGTAGCCAAACCGCTAACATGGCAATAAAGCGCATGGGATACAAAGATAAGTTAGTTGCGCATGGATTAAGAGCTTTAGCTAGTACCGCTTTAAACGAACAAGGCTTTAATTATGATGTCATTGAAAGCGCGTTATCGCATGTAGATAAAAACGCAGTAAGGCGAGCCTACAACAAAGCAGAATATGAACATCAAAAGCGTATTATGCTTGACTGGTGGGGTGACTTTGTTGAGCAAGCAAGCCAAGGAAATGTCTCACTATCAGGTAACCGCAATTTAAAGCTAGTTAATCATTAACCATATCGCGCTATTCATACCGTGCCCCATATTTGGGTTACAAACTTCAATTATCCATAATAACCACTCCTCATATCTGAGGGGTGTTTTTTCAAATGTCACCCTTTACTTACCCAGTCATTAGGCTGTTTTTATGCTTACCCCCCATAATCTTAAACTTTTAATATAAAGTGTTCACTACTATTCACTAACCTAATATTAATTTATATATATCAATATATTATATACTTATTATATATATTTTTTGGTGTTCACTAGTATTCACTACTATACACATTATTAAAATAATCTTGATCCTGTAATTAACTAATTGAAATATAAATATATTTAGATAGCGTTATTTTTTTATTAAAATAAAATAATTATTAATCATAATGTTAAGTTAGGATCATTTTAAGGTTGATCCAGGGCTATTATTAGAGGAAAAGAATAAATGCTCTATGGTGATTTCCACCATACAGGGAGATTACAGAAAAGGTAACATTAAAAAAACTAAAAAACTAAAAAAATCGGGTTAGCGTTAAAATGAATGAGAGTGGGCGGTTTAGAACGTATAGGGTCGTAGGAATTTACCCCCCCTCCTATTGGTTGGCTTAGTGAATTTTTGGACACGTTAGAAAGCAATCTAATAATTCGCCTTATTGGATTATAATAGCCTTATTATTAGTAAGTTAGGTGGTAATATGGCAGGGCGAAAATCAAAGATAAAGGACATGTTAAAACTAGGGCAAGAGTATTTGCATAAACAGGGCTATATCAAAAATGGCGAAATCATTCCCTCTATGGCTGGACTGGCTTTATATGCTAACTGTTCAAGGTCGAGTTTATATAATTATGCGAGTTCAAGCGAAGAATTTAAGGACATGTTAGAACTTATCAAAGCGCGCCAAGAAGTGGAGTTAATTAATAAAGGCTTAAAAGGCGAGTTTAACGCGAGTATTGCCAAATTGATGCTTGCTAATCATGGTTATTCTGAAAAGCAGACATTAGATCATCAATCTATGGGTAGTAGCATTATAGATAAATCCAAACCAATGCGCATAGAACTAGTATCGCCACCACCAAAGGATTTAACCGCCTGAAATCCCCCCTGCTCAAAATTAGCTACTACTTATGGAATTTAAATATCTTAAAATCCGTTTAATTAATGAGAACTAAATACAATTTCTTCAATAAAAAAACAAAAGGTGGTTTAAGAGTTTATTATTAATTAGATTAAAAAACAAGCAATCAAAACTAAGTTTAATTTTATTGAAAACACAATATCTACTTAGCCTTTATATAAAAATAACTACATATAGTGTTTTTAGCAAAATCTTTCATGTTAAGCGTCAATAAAGGTCAATAAAGGTAAATAAACATTAGTAGACATTTAATAAAAAACAGATAAAATTACATCTAACAATGCCCCTATACCACTTTCTATAAGTCAATCTAACAATTGATTTATAGTTACGTTCGGGGCTTTCTTTTATCTAAAAATTGTTTATGAAAATAACAAAAAAAAACAATTAAATGCTATAAAAGTTATGATCAACAGCTTGAGCTTTTGAAAAAAAGAGGAATGATTATATCTGATGAAGAATGGGCGATTAAGAAACTAAAACAGGTGGGTTATTATAGATTATCTGGTTTCTGGTATCGATATCGCTGTCCTATTACTTTTCATCTACAGCAATCCCCTACGAATTTGATATTAAACCCAATTCGTTTTCCAAGCATCCCAAAGAGAAAAAATATTTTTACTCCCAATACGACGATTGAAAAAATTAATTCTTTATATCTTTTTGATTGTGAATTAAAGATATTATTATTTGAAGGAATTGCTAGAATTGAAAATTTTATGAGATCAGTTATAGCTCATACTATAGGCGAAATTGATCCGCTGGGGTACAAGAACAGATCTCTTATAGATACATGTTACTTGAATACGCATAATGGGTTCAAATCAAAATATGACCAGTGGTTGGATAAACTTAATAATAGTATAGAAAACAGTAAAGATGATTGTATTCGTTGGCATAAAGAAAATTATCAAGATATTCCTATTTGGGCTGTAACAGAGATATGGGATTTTGGAATGTTATCTAAATTTTATGGAATGCTGAAAGATAGGTATAAATTGGTTATATGCCAAGCAATTTTTAATGATAAAAGATTGGCTAACTACCATAAGAAAAATATGAAAGGCGCATTACAACATTTAAATATTATAAGAAATAAATGTGCTCACCACGCTAGAATTTGGAATAATTCAATAAATTCCTCTAAATTTAATCTAAAATTGTTAGATGAATTAAAGATTATTAACCCTAATGATGTCAGTTGGGAAAAGATATTTGGAACTATTTGCTTAATGTGGATGTTAATAAGGTTATTTAGTACTAATTCAAAATGGTTAAAGAAAATTATCAATCATATAGACCGCTTACCTATTTTAGTTGATGATGTTAATTATGGTGAAATGGGATTTACTTGTGCTCACTTAGATAATTTAAAAAAGTTGATTTAACTACCCCCTCCCATTTTTATGTATAAATAAACAGTGCTATAACATATCTAAAAGCATATAAATTTATTATTTGTGTCGTAGCTGATCTATTGACAATAAAAATAGGCATCCAAACAAGTATCCAGCAAAAAGGTATTTAATAAATGGATACCAATTTAATCATAAAAGGCAGTTATCTTCATTATGAAGACAGCTTATAAAATTCTTTCCTAAATTTTAATTTAAATAAAATTAAATATTTATTATTTTTTTCTCATATTGATTTATATTCTGTTTTAAACAGTTAAATACATATTGATATAACAAAATAGAGCTATATAATATTACACAACTTGTGTAATTGTACTTTTTAGGAGGCATAATATGGCTACATCATCATTTAGCAAAACGTTTGTTTTGGCTGAGCCTCGTGACATTAATGTATTTCAGGAACTAGAGAAAGCACAAAGTACGATAAAAACTCGCGAGCGAGACGAGAAAGCCGAATCTAAAAAAGCAGTAAAATTATTTTCTAAAGTTTTAACCCGAAAAAATGCTCACGGTTAATCTAGATGAACTTATTAATGAATATGACGAGGAGGAAATAAAAAGCCTCCTTTGTTGTTTTTCTTGCCCTAGAAATAAGGATTTACAAGATTTTTTATGCAATTCATCGATAGAATTTAGCAAAAGGAACGTATCAAAAACCTATCTTATTATCAACGAAGATAATCTTGATATTCTCGCCTATTTTTCTTTAGCATTTACATCAATACAATCAAGTGATTTTGAAATATCTAAAACATTAGTATCTAGTATGGATGGCTTTAATAAGCACGCTACAGAAATAAAAGTTCATTTGATTGGTCAAATTGGTAAAAATTTCGCAATTGAAAATAATCCTATAAATCTTAGGTTAATATTACAAGAAACTTTCACAATAATTAAACAAATCCGCGCTATGGCTGGCGGTAGATTTGCTATATTAGAATGTAATAATAATCCCTCATTGATAGCACTATATAAAAAATACGGATTTAAAATATTGCCTACCAAAGAAGATGGTGATCATCTTATCACTATGTGTATAAAAATTCCTGATTAGTAACCCCAATAATTTCATACCTAAAAAAATTTAATGCATATAAACACAGTGCTATAATGTACCTAACTGTATATTAATGTATTATTTGCGTCTAGGCTGATCTATTCATAATAAAAATAGGTATACAGTGAAAATACTTTAAATTAATGGATACTAATATACTAATCTAAGCAAAAGCGGTAATAATTGCTAAAGCTTGCTTCCACAGAAAAAGGGAAGCCATTGCTTAAGTAAATCGGACCCGATTAAGATTCAAAAGGCAGTTATCTTCATTATGAAGACAGCTATACATATATCCGTGTAGCAAACTAAAATTATTTTTATTGAAAATAATAAGATAAATTAGCACATATTTAGAATGTATACTTATGTAAAAGTAGATTACTATCATTAGAAATAAATTGTTATATTTTATTGGAGCTAAATTTATGTGCGAAAAATTTTATGAGTATGATCGATGTGTAACTATCTTTCATTACGATAAATGGTATAAATTTTTTATAACTAAAGAAGATAATTACTATCAATCAAAAGAAATTGGACTTCCTGCAAACGCACCAAATCAATAAACAACAACATTCTTTTAAACCCTAAAAAGCACATCAACCCCAACAATAACAAGCCTTGAAGACTATTTCATTATTCTGTAAGTATCAGTAAGGTTCGTCTACATCCAAAGTTTTTAGTTATATGGTTAGGTATACAAATACAATATATATACCTAAAATTATTACGATCCAAAATACTCTACTATTAATACATTTTTAGTTTAAGGCGCTATTCACAAGAGTAAGAGTAGATTGTATTGGTTAGATACAAGAATGCTCTGTAATTTAAATCAAATTTAGTTAAAAGGTGATAATGGACTTGCGGTTAGTATTAGTTAGTATAGAATTTTCGTAAAGATAACTTCAATATGTAAATAGTCAGGAAATAGAATGTACACTTTAAAAAAATATTTAGCTGGTTTATTGGTGTTTTTTAGTGCATCTTGTTTTTCATTAGAGCATCTTGTCACTTTTGTTTGTACTGGTAATACTGGAAGAAGCCCTATGGCAGAAGCTATCGCTAGTGATTACATAAAAAAACACAATTTTAATATTGTCGTTCAATCCCGAGGTGTCAATGTTGATCCCAAAGAAGTTGTACCCGAAGATGGAACTATTACTGTTTTAAAGTTAAGGGGCATTGATATTTCATCACACAAAGCGACACAATTAACGAAAGAAGATATCGATAAATCAGAATATTTGTTGACCATGACGCAAAAACATAAAGACACGATTTTAAGTGAATATCCTGAAGCTAAAGATAAAGTATTTACATTAGCAGAATTTTCAACAGGCAAAAAGGAAGACCTTTCTGACCCATATAAAAAACCACTGGAAGCCTATACTAAAGTGGAAAGCCAATTAGATGAGTTTTTGCCATTAGCCTTAAATAAAATAGCAAAAGAGTAATATACTATTGAAGTATTAATTGGTATAACAAAATATGTGCATAATTGATAAACCGCCTGAATTGGCGGTTTTTTATATAGATTTGGATATGGTTTATCATACATCAAGAGCTTACTGAAAATACTGAACAAAAAAACGATCACACCTTTAGTTGTCCAAACTCAATTAGTAATTATAAGCTGAATCTGTAATTATATTTTATACTAAAACGTATAGTTACCTGAAACTTTTTTACAAAATACGCCAATGTTTTGCCGACAATGTCGGCAAAACAAATTAAGCAAACCCTCTTAAACCTACCACATGCACATGTTCTTGGTTGTTCATCACTTTACGTACAAGTTTATACGTTGTGCCTTTTTCTGGGCTGATGTTTTCTGGAGCGGCAATGATTAATTGCATTTCTAGCCGTTCGCAAAGCTCAAATAGAGTTGCAATGGATTTGGCATCTAGTCGAGCAGCTTCGTCCAAGAATAATAAACGACATGGTAAAATGTCTTTATTACGTAGTCGTTTGGATTCTTCTTCCCAACTTTGAATAACCATGAGTAAAATTGACATACCCGTACCAATTGCCTCACCAGTTGATAGCGCACCACTTTCAGCACGTAGCCACCCATCTGCACCACGATTCACTTCAACATCCATTTCAAGATAATTCCGATAATCAAGCAGTTCTTCACCTATATTTTGCGCAGTTCGTTGTCCCATATCAATATGTGGGTTTAAACGTTGATAAAGTTTAGCTACAGCTTCTGAAAACGTAATACGATTATTACTAAATAGATCTTGATGTTCGTTTTGCTCATCAGATAATGCTGATAACAGAGTAGAGTGTGCTTCTCGAACACTAACATTTAAGCGTACGCCATTGACTTGACCGAATGCTACCGCTTGTAAACCTTGATTAAGCATACGTATACGATTTTGCTCTCGCTGTATAGTTTTACGGATAATATTGGACACGCTCTTTGAACTAATTGCCAGCTGCTGTTCACGCGATGTGAGTTCTTCCGTTAAGCGTGACAATTCAATTTCCATCTGTTCGATCGCTTCAATAGGGTCATCTGTTTTCACAATATCTTGGCGAATTCGTTCGCGTAAATGTGCATAAACTGCGATATAGAATTGAATTTTACGTTCTGGACGTTTTGGATCTTCTGATAATCTTAAAACATCCCGTAGATGTTCATTGTCATTAACTGCCAAGCGTAACGAACCCAATGCCTTATCCGACATAGAACGTAGCTCATCAGCACTTAAGTAAGCAAGTTCTCGGCGATGTAGTCGACGTTCAACACTATTTTCTTTAACCAACCTTAATACTAAACACCATCCTGCTTTCGCTTGTACTACCTGTTCGCGAAGTTGTTTATAATCACGCAGTGTTTGAGTTAAGCGTTTTTGCATCTGTGTCATTTCGCTTTCACACATAATCAGTTGTTTTTCAAGCGCTGTACAATGTTGACGGTTATTATTTAATTTTTGATGGACTTCATCACGGCGCAATCGCGCTCGTTCTTCTGTGATCGCGTCCGCTTTTACGCCAATTTGTTCGATCTCTTTTTGTAGTTCATGCAACATATCACGCTTAGTTTCAAATGCACTTTTGAGCGAGGCAAGCGTTTGGTTATATTGATTATATTTATCTTGATATTGTTGCATTTGACTACGCGCTTCAGATCTTTGCGCTTCAACCACTTCTAATCGAGACCGCAATTTTTCATTTAAATCACTATTTTCACTCAACATGCCAGCCGAATCTTCATAACTAAAGTGAGCTCGGCGTTGTATGACTTCAGTTAACGCAAAGACTTGTTGGCGAATCGTTTGTTGCTGTGCTTTGACCATGTTGTAATGTTCACGAAGCGATTCATTTTGTTCAGGATCACTTTGTAATACTGCCACAATCGGTTCAAGTTCTGAAACGGTATTACAATTACGGTTAACATATTGCACAGAATCTTGCGCTTCAGCTAATTGTTCACGTAATTCATCAACCCGATCCGCTAAATCTTCATCTGCAAGCAAGTGCATCTGAGCAGCAAGCTTATTAACAGTAGCTAATTGCTCTTTGCAATTAATAACTTGCTGTTGGTTTTGCTGATCAATACTTTCTTGAGATGATAATTGACGTTCAATTTCGGTGCGTCTTGTCGCTAATTTTTGCGCTTCCGCTTCAGGGTCGATATCAAAAGCAACCGCAAGATATTGACCTATAAATTGTCCAACATTTTGCTCAATGCGTTGTAATTTTTGTAAATCAAATGAAATTGTTGCATAACGTTCATGTAATTCATCACGTTCAACCGATAGTTTTTCAAGATGAACTTCACGCGCTGCTCGACCAAATAGTGGTACACTTGGAAAACTTGAAAATCGCCATTGGCGATCGCCTGTTTTGACTAGTACGGATTTATTCATCTCTTCACAATCAAAAACGCTATCATCAAATGATGAAGGATCACCTTCAATAAAGTAGATATCTTCAGGATAATCTTCATCACTTGCAGTAAGGCTTTCTAATTGCTGTTTAACTAATGATAAGTCTGGTACAACGATAGCTTGCCTTGCTGGACCATAGAGCGCTGAAAAGTAAGGCGCATCATCAATGGTTACGTCTTCATAAATTTCAGAAAGTAATACACCGTTGAAGCGTTCAGACAATGCAGATAAACGACCATCATCAACACCACTAGGTTGGTTAAGTTGCTCAATTTGGACATCTAATTGATTACGTCTAAAGCTAATTTGATCTCGTTCAGTAACTAATATTCGCTCTCTTTCAAGCAACTTTTGCATATGTTGAGTTACGGCTTGACTGTTATTAAACGTTTCACCGGTTTGTTCTTGCAAAGCAATTAACGCATCTTGAGCTTTTAACCATAATGGTGCTTTTTGGTGATAATCAGTAATTTTCGATTGAATCTGCTCAAGTTCTTGTCTAAATTCAATACGCTTTTCGCTTGATTCGTTAGCCCGCTCCGCATTCTCATCTAGTTGGGATTCGATCTCTTGTTTTAATTCGTCAAGCTCATCATAATTAATTTGTCGTCCAATACGTTTACAAAACTGTGTTAGTAATGATTCTGCTTCTTTTTGCTCAAAAAAGCGTTGTTCTAGTTCATCAAGTTGTAGCTGTAAATGTTGCGCTTGTTCAGCTTGATAACATTGTGATGGCCATTTTCTTAATGCTTCTTTCGCTGCAACAAAGGCATCACTACGTGTCACATCACCAACTAATTTAATCACCAATTGATAAGCCCGATCAAATTGATTAATGGCTGCATCAGATACACTTAATTTTTGTTCAAGTTCAAGAACTTGTTCGGTGATCTCTTTTTGCTTTTCATCAAACACGGCAAAGTGATCTTCGATATTGCTAATACCTAGTTTTGGTAGCTGACATAATGACTGCGCATTTTTTAGTGCCTGTAAAGCCTGTTGGTATTGAATTGCTCGTGTTTGTTGAACATCAAGTGCTTGCTGATAATCCGCCAACTGTGTTTTGATTTCATCGACTTCTTGCTCTGTTTCGTTAACCTGATCACGATAAACTTGGTACTGTTCATTCGCTTCAAGTACCACTTCGTTTTGTTCTTCAAGCTTTAAATTTAAGTCATCTAAATCTGCTTGATAGCGGTCGATTTTTTCTTGTTGGCGTAGCGCTGTTTGTGCTAAGTTGAGGTGATCATTAGCGGCTTGTAAATCAGTTTCCAAATCGCTTTGCGCTTCTTGATACTCTTTAAGTTCTTTCGCCGTTTCTACTTGGCGGTATTGATTACTAATAAGCTGATCTTGCGTTTTAAACATATCACGACGCAAGCCAAGTACCGATTCAATATGCACTCGGCGTTCGTTAGCATGACGCATATAATCGGCCGCGACATAATTGGTCGATTCAGTAATAAGATGTTTGAATAAATCCCGATCGGATTGTGTAACTCGAATCGCTTCTAATGTCATTCGGTTTTCACGCAGTGCCGCTTCCATATCTTGGAAAGCTTTACGCACCCCACCATTTTCAGGTAATAAATAGTCACGTAGTGAACGTGTAATAGCACTTGAGATACCACCATAAAGTGAAGCTTCGATCAATCGGTAATATTTACTTCTATCTGATGGTGAACGTAAGCGTTTTGGTAAAATGCCAAAATCAAACATAACTGAATGATAATCAGTAATCGAGTTAAATTGTTTGAAGATAATACCATCCATCAATTCAACTTTATCTTTTAGTTCGGGTAACGATAAAATGCGAGCTTGTTTGTCATTGAGTCGTTCTGTTACCAATTCTGTTGGGCTTATACCAATAGGTAAACCTTGCAGTAAAAATGGTTTGATATCGACTTTTTTATCGCGACCTGCAACTTGTTGTAAGCGGACACCACAAATAATACGTTGGTTACGAGAATTAATCACATCAAGCATAGAATAACAAACACCCGGTTTTAATTTACCATGCAAGCCTTTGTCTCGTGAACCTGAAGTCGCCCCTGCCTCCGTTGTATTTCTAAAGTGTAATAAGGTTAAGTCAGGAATTAATGCAGTTACAAATGCCGCCATTGTGGTTGATTTACCAGCCCCATTACCACCCGATAGTGTTGTGACTAATTGGTCTAGCTCAAAAGTTCGCGCAAAAAAACCATTCCAGTTAATTAACGTTAATGAGTGAAATTTACCGTGTCCAATCATGTTTATTCTGTCTCCTCATTAACGTCTTCATCTTGTTCTTCGCTGTTATCATTATCTAAAGTCAGTGATGATTCAATTTTAATTGCTTCACCATCTCGGATTAAGCGCAATTGCGCTTCTTGCGCATCATCGCTACTACGTACATCTGCCCCAAAACGGAAGATAGCTTCGTTAATACGAAAACGATTGCTGTCATTGCCAACAATAAAAAAAATCATGCCTAACCGACGTAAGCGATTTAAGGCTGTTTTTACTTTATCAAAGAGTTTTTGGCGATCTAAATCTGAACCGGTTGAACGCTGGTTGACTAATTTTAGTAATTTATTTTCATCAGCTAACGAAACCAGCTCATCAAATAGCTCTTGTAAGGTAAAAATGCCTTCATGAGCCAATCGTTCTGGACTTAAATATAGATAACAAAGTACTTTACCAACAAGCATATCAAGTTCCGATAATACTGAACGAGGAATTAATGTTGTAGAGCGTGGACGCAAGTAGAAAAAGCCTTCTGGCGCTCGAATCAATTCAACATTATAACGTTGATAAAATTGCTCAAGCTCAAGTTGGAAATCCATTAGAAAGGCATGATGATCAAGCTCATCAATACCAATATGCCGCCCTGATCGTAGTAAGCTATCAAGTTCTGGAAAAATTGGATTAGCAATCGCCTGCGCTAATTTTACAGGCATATATTTATCGATTGATGCTTGAGAACTGGCTGCAATACGCCCCATAACTTTATCAAGGTGCTGGGCTGTTGATTCTATTTCTAAATTTTTAGTATTTGTTGATGACATGTGCTTGTACCTTAGCTCCATAATCGTTAATCAGTTTCCATTCGGCAGGGATACCTAGCAAATCGTCTTCGGCAATACCTAAACGAATAGCTTGATCGATAAATAACCTTGCAATATCAAAATGTTGTTCGCGTGGGAACTGCGCTAAATAACTGCGAATGGCAATACTCATATCAAGAGGTTTATTTTCTTGCTTAAAGATCAGTAGATTTTGTTCAATATGCGCAATAATATGCTCTTGGATTTCTTCAATCATTTCAAATTCGAGCTCTGATGGTAATTCGCCAGTTACCTCTGCTTCGTGTAAGACTAATTCTTCATCACGCATATCAAGCAAACGATCAGCATTAGCAAAAGTCAGTGACCAAGGCAAATCAAAGTAATTTTGAATTGATTTACGTAAACGCTGCGAAAAAACGCGATTCTTATCTAAATCAATTGCGGTACGAATAAACTTATGTACATGGCGATCATAACCTATCCAAAGATCTATCGCTTTTTGCCCCCAACCAATAATCCGGTCAAGTTTGCCCTGTAAATCTATAATCACATTGTTAATTTTATCAAGATCAGGATTGTCCAATATTGCATCTTGGATCAAAAGAAGACTAGCTTGTAGCTTATCCCCTGCAGCAGCTAAAGTATCTTGTAACTCACGCAAGGTCTGCGATGTTTCGGTGAGTAAACCTTCACAACTGCTAATTGCTGCTTGCCAATCTTGGCTTAATAAGGCTGAAATGTTTTGCTTCACATCTGCCTGCTGCTCATCCATAACACGTTGCGTGATATCAATACTGTCAAAAATCTCAGCAACAGAATATTTTAACGGCGCAAAAACATTTCGATGCCAATGCAGATCATCTCCCCCTTCAAGCGCAGCGTCGGCAGCACGTTTTAACTCTTGTGCAACTATAGAAAGTTGAAGAGATAAACGTAAGGTAGAAAACTCTCGCTGACGAATATAATAATCAGTAATACCTATTCCCAATGGCGTCAAACGGTAGATAGAAAACCCATCAGTCATTTCACTCGTAAATCGAGTAATAAAACGTTGGCGAACGAGATCGTTTATCGCATTGTTAGCTCTAACAGTTATCGTTTCTTCACTCTGTTCGAAAATTTGCGACACATGGCGAAAGGCATCAACTAATTCAGATTCCGTCATTTCACCATCAAACCGTTCACTATTTAATACCGCTATTGCTAATAAAAAAGCAAGCCGTTCAACTGGTAATAAGATCGAAAAATCATTTTTTTTTGCCCAAGCAACCAATTCTGGCACTGATTGGGAAAAATCAATCATAAAGAATCCTTAATTCAAGGAGAACAAAATCGAAACATACCTCAGAGGTTTTATCTCTGTGCGGTATCAATAAAAATGCTATCAATTATATAACAATATAGAGTAAATTTGTAATGGAATTCGATGAAAGGGTTAAAACTGTATTATTTAAATTATGGCTATTTAGAGATAGCTTCATAATAATATTAATTAATAAATATCACTAAAATAATTTAAAATCTTATTTCTTGAATAAAAAATAGATTCCCTACTCGCACAGAAACCTATTTATGCTAAAATCACCATACATTCTATCTATAAACTAACATAAGGACGTAACGAAATGCATATCGGTATACCTAAAGAACGGTTAGCCAATGAAGCTAGAGTTGCAGCAACTCCTCAAACTGTTGGACAACTGTTAAAACTTGGCTTTACAGTCTCTGTAGAACAGGGCGCTGGACATGCTGCTCATTTTGAAGATCAAGCTTTTATTGATGCTGGAGCAACCATTCAAAACACGCAAGAAATTTGGCAAAATGATCTGATTTTAAAATTTCATGCGCCAACAGATGATGAAATTGCTTTAATGAAAGAGGGATCAACCCTTATCAGTTATATTTATCCAGCCCAACATAAAGAACTATTAGAAAAACTTGCCACTAAAAATATTACTGTTATGGCAATGGACTGTGTGCCACGTATTTCACGCGCACAATCTTTAGATGCATTGAGTTCAATGTCTAATATTGCCGGTTACCGTTCAGTTATCGAAGCAGCAAATCAATTTGGTCGATTCTTTACCGGTCAAGTTACTGCTGCAGGTAAAGTTCCTCCAGCTAAAGTATTAGTTATTGGAGCTGGTGTTGCTGGACTGGCAGCTATTGGCGCAGCGGTGAGTTTAGGTGCGATTGTTCGTGCTTTTGACACCCGTCCTGAAGTTGCTGAGCAAATTAACAGCATGGGGGCCGACTTTTTAGAGCTAGATTTTGAAGAAGAAGCCGGTTCTGGCGATGGCTATGCTAAACAGATGTCAGCCGCCTTTATTGAAGCTGAAATGGCCCTATTTGCTGAGCAAGCGAAAGATGTTGATATTATTATCACAACAGCATTAATTCCAGGCAAGCCTGCACCAAAACTTATTTCGAAAGAAATGGTTGAATCAATGAAACCTGGCAGTGTTATTGTTGATTTAGCAGCATTAACTGGCGGAAACTGTGAATTGACTAAACCAGGTGAAGTTTTCGAAACAGATAACAATGTAAAGATTGTTGGTTATACTGATTTAGCTAATCGTATGCCAGCGCAAGCATCACAACTTTATGGTACGAACATTGTTAACCTATTAAAACTGCTTGCTAAAGAAAAAGACGGGAATATTGATATCAATTTTGAAGATGTCGTAATCCGTGGTGTAACGGTGGTTAAAGACAAAGAAATTACTTGGCCAGCACCGCCAATTCAGGTATCAGCTCAACCTCAGAAAAAAGCAGCTGAACCAATTGCTAAACCTGAACCTAAACCAATGGATCCTCGTAAAAAATATGGCATTTTAGCTTTGGCTCTCATTGCTTTCTTCTGGCTTGCTCACTCTGTTCCTGAAAGCTTTTTAGGACATTTTACTGTATTTGCATTATCTTGTGTTGTTGGCTATTACGTAGTATGGAATGTCACACACTCTTTACATACTCCTCTGATGTCGGTAACAAATGCAATTTCTGGGATTATATTAGTCGGTGCAATATTACAAGTCGGCGATGATAATAGTTTAACTACGGCGATTGCCTTTGTTGCTATTTTGATTGCTAGTATCAATATTTTTGGTGGATTCTTTGTTACTCAAAGAATGCTGAAAATGTTCCAACGTGGCAAGTAAAGGAGAGCATACATTATGAGTAATGGAATCATTCAAGCAGCCTATGTTATTGCTGCATTACTTTTTATCTTTAGCTTACGGGGTCTTTCTAACCAAGAATCGGCCAAATCAGGAAATATCTACGGTATGATTGGAATGGCAATTGCACTTATCGCGGCAGTTGCTAGTATCAAAGGTGGATTACACTGGATCATCATTGCTATGGTTATCGGCGCTGCAATTGGTTTATATCTGGCCAAAAAAGTTGAAATGACACAAATGCCAGAACTTGTTGCACTACTTCATAGCTTCGTGGGAATGGCTGCGGTTCTTGTTGGCTTAAATAGCTTTTTAGATTCTCACATTCAAGATTTTCACGGTGGTGAACTGACTGTACATTTAGTAGAGATTTTTGTTGGCGTCTTTATCGGTGCAGTAACCTTCTCAGGCTCTATTGTCGCATTTGGTAAATTAAATGGACGCATTAGCTCAAAACCATTATCCATACCAAATAAGCATTATTGGAATCTAGCTGCAATTGTTGTTTCTACCATTTTAATGTTTGTCTTTGTTAAATGCGAAAGTGGAGTAGGTGCTACAATTAGCTTATTAATCATGACAATTATTGCATTCGTTTTTGGTTTCCATTTAGTGGCCTCAATTGGTGGTGCTGACATGCCTGTTGTTATTTCAATGCTAAACTCTTATTCGGGTTGGGCAGCGGCAGCGGCAGGCTTTATGCTAGGTAATGATCTTCTAATTGTAACTGGTGCATTAGTTGGTTCATCAGGTGCTATTCTTTCATATATTATGTGTAAAGCAATGAACCGTTCATTTATCAGTGTTATTGCTGGCGGTTTCGGTAGCGATGGTAGCGCAGCTAGTTCATCTGATGAAGAACAAGGTGAGTACCGTGAAATGCAACCAACCGAAGTTGCGCAAACATTAAAAGAAGCGCGTTCTGTTATCATCGTTCCTGGCTATGGTATGGCTGTTGCACAAGCACAAGGTGCTGTAAGTAATATTACCGAAAAACTACGCGCAATGGATATCGAAGTAAGATTTGGTATTCATCCTGTTGCTGGACGTTTACCTGGTCATATGAATGTATTGCTCGCAGAAGCCAAAGTGCCTTATGATATTGTTCTTGAAATGGATGAAATCAATGATGACTTCCCTGATACGGATGTTGTTTGGGTTATTGGTGCAAATGATACAGTAAACCCAGCTGCTGAAGAAGATCCAAATAGTCCAATTGCTGGCATGCCAGTTCTTGAAGTTTGGAAAGCAAAAACGGTCGTTATTTCTAAACGATCAATGAATACAGGGTATGCAGGTGTACAAAATCCACTATTCTTTAAAGAAAATAGCTATATGCTATTTGGCGATGCGAAAGATAGTGTTGAAAAAGTATTACAAAACCTTTAATTAACCGCAACCAATACTATTGTGGCATTTTCCACAATAGTATTGGATATATGTCCTTACCACTTATCTGCAAATTTGAGTAATAAAAATTCAGACTATTGATAATAACTCAGCTAGCCAAATAATATTCATCTGTAGAAATTAATCGCCCGATTGACAGTAATTTAAGAAAATACGGTAATAAATACACAGAAAAAAACAAAACTAATGCCGTATCACAGACGAGAGATATAACAGTTATATCATAAAGAAAAGATAACCATTACCACTTTAGCCAAATGCTTTATGGTTAGTCGACCGACCATCTATAATGTGTAAAAAAAAGCCCAATTGAAACTGTTTATCCTCTTTAACCGGTAAGAACAAACGTTATAAAAACATGAGTGATGGTATTAACCATCTGGTTAAAATAGAAAAAGCCAATGAATATAAAACATGAATACAGGTAACGTAATTTTTTACGTGAGTTTTGCACTCACTATGGGATATTTACACAACTGCTCACTTTTTCAGTTATATTTTTTGTAAAAAATATTCAGGATTCTATACCGTTTCGCGATTAATTGAAAATTCACAGCATCGATTGGTTAAACAAAAAATAACCATGGTATCAATCAAAACTTCGCAAAATCTGACAGTTAATAAATGAATGAGCAAGCCGAAAGCGATAGGTGCTTTAATGGAGATGTGATATTTACTTTTAGGTTAAATTTTTGTAAAAAATATTCAGGATTCTATACCGTTTCGCGGTTAATTGAGAATTCACAACATCGATTGGTTAAACAAGAAATACCCATGGTATCAATCAAAACTTCGCAAAACCTGACAGTTAATAAATAAATGAATGAGCAAGCCGAAAGCGATAGGTACTTTAATGGAAATGTGATATTTACTTTTAGGTTAAATTTTTGTAAAAAATATTCAGGATTCTATACCGTTTCGCGGTTAATTGAGAATTCACAGCATCGATTGGTTAAACAAGAAATAGCCATGGTATCAATCAGAAATTCGCAAAACCTGCCAGTTAATAAATGAATGAGCAAGCCGAAAAGCGTGATACGGACTTTCATGGCAAGGTGGCATCATCAACAAATCGTTAGCGATTAAAAAGATAGAAAACAAAAGATTAAGTGATTTATTCACTTTTATAATGTGGTTCAACCGTATAAAGCGATTCCCAGTAAAATACTTTATGCATTTTTAGAGGATTATTTTAATCATAACGAATAAACAACCCAATGTTTTCCTACAATTAATCTATTTATTACTCACTAAGTACATATTTTATTTTGTTAAATAGTTTCAGGAAAGTATGTGTTTCAGTATAAAATAGCATTTATATTAATGATTATCTTTTTTGATTTGTTCTTTATGATAAAGATAATAAGCACCTCGAGATACCATTCTAAGTTGGAAAATAAGATCCTCAATTAATTTTTCACGCTGTACCAAATCAAAATCAATCGCTTCTGCACCCGCATTAAATGCAATAGTAACCATTGCTTCTGCTTGAGCTTCGTTATAATGATGAGGCATTTGGTTGGCATCATCAAGATAATCGACAAGCTCTACAATAAAGTGTTGAATTTCTCGAGCAATAGCAGAACGAAAAGCTGCTGATGTTCCCGCTTTTTCACGAAGAAGTAATAAAAAGACTTTTGGGTTTTTATCAATAAATTCAATAAATGTGGTGACTGATGTCCGTAATACACTACCGCCTTTTTCAATACGTTTACGTGCTTGGCGTAATAATTGGCGAAGAGTTAAACCACTTTCATCAACCATGGCTAAACCCAACTCATCCATATCACGAAAATGGCGATAAAATGAAGTAGCCGCAATCCCTGCTTCACGTGCTACTTCTCGTAGGCTTAAACTAGCAAAACCTTGCTCAGCATTGAGTTGATTAAATGCTGTTTCAATTAAAGTACGGCGAGTTCTTTCTTTTTGTTGAGCTCGAACCCCGCCGATCTTGATATTTTTCATTTGATAGCTCAATTTTAATATTTTATACCTAACCTACCATTAATTAGCGGCTTTTAATAATTGCTCTTTTTCAGCAAGGACTTTTGGCATATGTTCGCGAATAATTTTAGCTATGGTCTCATAGCGAGCACGTAATGGCGAACCAGGGCGATAAATCAAGGTAATCCTACGTGATGGTACCGGATCTGTACACGGAATATAGCAAATATTATCACGAATTCGCTCGTTAGGTGCAGCAAGCTCTGGAAATAAAGTGATACCACGACCTGCTGAAATCATACTTCGCAGTGTTTCAAGGCTGGTTGCTTTGAACTGTTTATCTTCATCAATGCCAACTTGGAAACAATACCCCATTGCATGTTCACGCAAACAATGCCCATCTTCTAACATTAAGAATTTTTGTCCTTTTAAAGCAGATAATTTAACGGTCTTTTTGCTAGCTAACTCGTTATTTGCATGAACCGCTAAAAACATAGGTTCATCAAATAATGGCAGTTCAATAAATTGTGCAGTTTCCTTAACTTGCGCAACAATGGCACAATCAAGTTTACCGCTTTCGAGCTGAGCAACTATGCTTGCAGTTTGTGCTTCGTGTAAATAAAGCTCTAATTGAGGAAAAGATTCATGTAAAACAGTAATGACATGTGGTAAAAGATAAGGCGCTATAGTAGGAATCAATCCAATATGCATTGGTCCAGACATTTCTTCACCTTGACGGCTAGCCATTTCTTTTAAAATTTGGATATTACGCAAAATCTCTTTGGCCTGTTCAACTAGCATCATACCCGTTTGTGTAAATAACACCTTGCGGCTAGTACGTTCTAATAACATTACGCCTAATTCATCTTCTAATTTTCTAATTTGACCACTAAGAGTTGGTTGACTCACATTGCAAGCATCTGCTGCTTTACGAAAATGGCGAAATTCAGCTAACGAAACAAAATATTCCAAATCACGAATATTCATAATGTCCCCAATAAGTTATTAGTTAATGGTATATACTCAAACAACTTCCATATGTAAGGTTATAACAAATAACATTAAAAAGCTCTTCATAATTTTTTTAAACTATAATGCTTTATAAATAATATTCTGTGAAACAAATAAGTAAGAAGAAGTTTTGAGTATAGTTTTATTTATCTTAATCAGTTAGTTAAAACATTCTAACCAGAGCAAAACAAAATTTGTCGTTTTTAATTAAATACTACTAATATTACTATACTAATTACTATTGTTGATAATTATGTTTAAAAAATCAAATATAATATTTAAGTCATCTTAGAAAATATAATTTTACTGAGTGAAAAAACCGATTCTAAGAAACATGGAAACTTATTATCAATTACGATATAATCGCGCGCTATGATTGTTATTAAGCCAAAAATACTTTTTGAGGTGCACTATTTTTAAACAAGTTACACGTTTTTATCAAAAGTTTTTTCGTCATGAGGAACAACAAAAAGTTGGCTATGTGTCCATTCCACGCAATGAACACAATATATCCCGTAAAGAAATTAGTGAAAATGCATTAAAAGTCCTTCATCGATTAAATAAACAAGGGTACGAAGCTTATTTAGTTGGTGGATGTATCAGAGATCTCATCTTAGGTAAAACACCAAAGGACTTTGATATCACAACCAATGCAACCCCAGAACAAGTTCAGAAAATCTTCCGTAACTGTCGCCTAGTCGGAAGACGATTTCGTCTTGCTCATATTATGTTTGGTAAAGAAATTATTGAAGTAGCTACTTTCCGTGGCGATCACGGTTCTCAGGAAGGAAAAACCAATATTTCTAAACGTTCACAATCAGGTATGCTATTACGCGATAATGTCTATGGAACCATTGAGCAAGATGCAATTCGTCGCGATTTCACCATGAATGCACTTTATTACAGTGCAAATGATTTCACCTTACGCGATTACTGTGGGGGACTAAAGGATTTACAAAAAGGCATTATCCGATTAATCGGCGATCCACAGACACGTTATCGAGAAGATCCTGTTAGAATGCTAAGGACTGTTCGTTTTGCTGCAAAATTGAATATGAAAATTGAGCCAACTACAGCTGAGCCAATTCGAGATCTTGCGCCATTATTGAAAAATATCCCCTCTGCTCGACTTTTTGATGAGTCACTTAAACTATTACAAACTGGAAATGGCTATAAAACTTATAAATTACTAAGAGAATATAATCTTTTCGAACAACTATTTCCTATTATTGAACGTTTGTTTGCCAACAATCAAAACGGTTATTTAGAAAAAATTATTGAGCAAGTCCTAAAAAATACTGATTATCGTATTGCAAACAACAAACGAATCAATCCTGCATTTTTATTTGCTGCGTTTTTCTGGTATCCAATTATGGAACAAACACAAGCAACATGTGTCGAAAGTGGCTTACCATTCCATGATTCGTTTTCGATGGCAATTAACGAAGTGCTAAGTGAACAATGTAAAAATATTGCCATACCTAGACGCTTAACCACCATCATGGGGGATATTTGGCGTTTACAACTACGTATGAAAAAACGAGATGGCAAACGTGCATTTGTTATTTTAGAGCACCCTAAGTTTCGAGCTGCTTATGACCTTTTAGAAATGCGAGCCTCCATCGAAAAAGGAGAACTATTGGAGTTAGCTAAATGGTGGGATGAGTTTCAATATACTTCTGTCGAAAAAAGAATAGTGATGGTAAAACAACTTAATAAAATCAATAAACGCAAAATGAAACGTTAATTTTTAATTCGCACTTTTATAAATAACCGCTATAATGTTGTAATTAAAATAATCATAATAACTTTTTAATCATTGATGAAAAAATTAGCGCCTTCTCTTATTGCAATAGCCATCACCCTTTCTTTGTATAACAGCTCTAGTTATGCTATAGATTTCCCTAAAGCAGCTGTTAGCAATAATCCTCAATGTCTTATAGACGTTCCTAGGTTTGATCGCCCTTTAGTCAATGGAGATATCGATACCTTACCTGTGAATGCTGAGGCTAACCAATTTGAAGCAGTCTATCCAAGCATTGCTATCTATAAAGGTGAAGTATTAATAGAACAAGGTAACCGCACTGTTCAAGCAGATAAAGTCACAATTGACACCCATGATAAGAATAATCGAACCGTGACATTAGAAGGCGATATTACTTATCAAGATAATTTAATAAAAATGAAAGGCAATAATGCATCAATGAATCTAAATAATAATGATGCAAATATGACTCCAAGTGACTATCATCTTGTCAATAGACTTGGTCGTGGTAATGCTGATCAAATGAAACTGGCAAAAAACCGCTATGTTATTTTAAAAAATGGTAGTTTTACATCTTGTCCTGTTAATGACAGCACATGGGATATAAAGGGAACAACGGTTATTCATGACAATGAAGAGCAGTTACTAGAAGTTTGGAATGCCGTATTTAGTATTGGCAAGGTACCCGTTCTATACTCGCCTTATTTACAATTACCAACCGGAGATAAACGTCGTTCAGGATTATTAATGCCTAATTTAGGCTATGACAATATTGATGGAATTGATTTTTCACAACCAATATATTGGAATATTGCCCCAAATTATGATGCTACCTTTACGCCAAGATTCTTGCAAGAACGTGGTGTACAACTACAAACAGAATTTCGCTATTTAAATAAACTGGGCTTGGGCACACTTGCGTTTGACTGGCTACAACATGATAGTAAATATGATAAAGATAGAACCACTCATTTAAATGGCAATAATTATGATGACAATCGCCACCGGTGGTTATTTCATTGGAAAAATGAAGAATTAATAAACTATAATTGGCGTTTTTATGCTGATACAACTCGAGTTAGTGACAATCAATATCTGACAAATCTAAGCTCTAAATATGCTTCCCAGACTGCTGGGTATTTAACGCAGTTTTATAAAATTGCTTATAATGACGAGTATTGGGATATCACGTTAGGCTATAAACACTTTCAGCCATTTCACTCAGAATTAAAAAATTCACTTTACCAAACCGAACCACAGTTGGATATGAGTTATTATAATAATGATTTAGGTCCTTTCAAATTTAGAGCATTTTCTCAAGTGTCTCGTTTTTTGACATCTGGGCAACATAAACCTAAAGCATGGCGAGCACATTTTGAACCTACACTTAATTATACCTTAACCAATTCTTGGTCATCATTAGCCACTGAAATGGGTTTTATGGCAACTCATTATAATCAAGATAATATTAGAAAAAATATTGATCAATATAAAGATTTAGATAAAAACGTAAATCGTTTTTTACCAAAATTTAGTATTGATGGTAAAGTCATCTTTGAGCGAGATATACCTATTATTGATGGCTATACACAAACCTTAGAGCCACGCGTAAAATACATCTATATTCCATATCGAAAACAATCCAATATTGGCGCCTATGACTCGACTATATTACAATCGGATTATATTGGCTTGTTTAGAGATCAGCCTTATAGTGGCCTAGATAGAATTGCTTCAACTAATAAAATATCAACGGGAGTAACCACTCGGTTTTATGATAATAACAAAGTTGAAAAGTTTAACCTATCAATTGGACAAATCACTTATTTTACAAAATCAAAAACGAGTGAACACAATAATGATTTAGATGAAAATTCTGATACCGGTAGTATTACTTGGGCAGCAGATAATTTTTGGCGCATAAGTGATGATATAATCTTTAGAAGTGGCGTTCAGTATGATACTCGAATTGATACCATTTCATTAGCCAATACAACATTTGAGTATCGACCATCGGGCGATAAGTTAGTGCAATTATCTTATCGCTATGCAAACCGTAACTATATTGATACTGTAGATAAAAATTCTTTTTATAGAGGTTATAGACAAGATATTTCCCAAGCAGGAATGATGACAGCTTGGCCACTATCACAAACAGTCAGCGCTGTTGGTTCATATTATTATGATGTTAAATTAGGACAATCAGCAGACAGTTTTGTTGGATTGCATTATAGTGACTGTTGTTGGGGCACTACGGTGCAATATGGTAGAAAACTCACAGACTGGGACAATACTTCTCGCAAAAGTAAGTATGAAAATAAGCTATCTATTAACTTCGAATTACAGGGATTAGGTAACAACCGAGATACCAAAGCTAAAATGCTAAATTTCGGCAAGCTACCCTATACAACAACATTTGAATAAGATATTACTTTAAACTAAATTACCAATAAATTTATTGCAAACATGTCAATCATGCTGCAACAACAAAATGAGTTGAGTGAATATGAAATTATTAAAACTATTTATCGTTTTAAACCTAAGTGTAAGTTTAGGTATTTTAACTCCATTATCAGCCAATGCCGCACCTAAAGTTATAGAAAAAGTTGCAGCAATTGTTAATAATAATGTCATTTTAGAAAGTGATGTTAACGATATGTTAAAAACGATTAAAGCGAGTACCGATCCCAAAAACCTGCCTAACGATAAAGTACTTAGACAACAAATTATTGAGCGTTTAATTATTGAAAATCTAATTTTACAAAAAGCGGCTAAAGCTAAAATTACAGTTAGTGATGACGAGGTAACCGGTGCTATCGATAGAATCGCAGCTGAAAACGGTATGACCATCGATCAACTACGAAGCAGACTTTCGACAATGGGAATCAGCTATGGCGCCTATCGTGAAAGGATCCACAATGACATGTTGATAGAAGAAACGCGAATGCATGAAGTAAGACCTAGAGTCAAAGTTTCAGAAAAAGAAGTGGAAAACTTGGCAAAAAATATTGCTCGCCAGTCAACCAACAATATTGATGTAAAAATCAGTCATATTTTGATTTCTGTTCCCGAAAAAGCATCTAAACAACAAATCGATAACGCTACAAATAAAGCACAAGATATTATTAATCGAGCTCAAAAAGGTGAAAACTTTGCCAAATTAGCCACTTCATATTCAAATGATGATCTTGCTTTAAAAGGTGGCAGTATGGGTTGGCGTAAACTTAATGAATTACCCACTATCTTTGAAGAACGTTTAGTGCGCGCGCCAAAAGGTAGTATTATTGGTCCTATCCGTTCAGGGGTTGGTTTACATATTCTCAAAGTTGATGATACACGTTCTGAAGCACCAAAAAAAATTACAATTCAAGAAGTCAATGCTCGCCATATATTGATTAAAACCAATGTATTAGTTACTGACCAAATTGCAAAACAAAAACTAACCGATATTCGAAAATCAATTACCAGTGGTGCAACAACCTTTGAGGCTGCCGCTAAAGCGAGTTCAGAGGATACAGGTTCGGCTAGTAAAGGAGGCAACTTAGGTTGGAATCGCCCAGAAGTTTATGATAATGGATTTAAAGTTGCTCTAACTCAGCTAAAAAAAGGAGAAATTAGTCAACCAATAAAGTCATCTTATGGTTGGCATTTAATTCAATTAATTGATACAAGACAAGCTGATGGAACAAATGCAATGAAAAAGGATCAAGCTTATCGACTTATTTTTAATCGTAAATTCTCTGAAGAAGCTCAGGTTTGGATTCAAGAAGTAAAAGGTGACGCTTATATTAAAATCACAGGTGAAGATAACCATGAATAGTCGCGTTCACCAAGGTCATTTCGCTCGTAAGAGATTTGGGCAAAACTTTTTACATGATAATGGCATTATCGAAAGTATTGTTGCCGCTATACAACCGAAAGCAGATCAAGCACTAGTCGAAATTGGTCCAGGACTTGCAGCATTAACAGTACCTGTCAGCAAACATGTTGATCATTTAACCGTTATAGAAATTGACAGAGATCTAGCCAGTAGATTAATTGAGAATCCATTTTTAAACAATAAAATAACGGTTATTGAACAAGATGCGCTAACCTTTGACTTTAATCAGCTAGCAGATCAATTCGGTAAACCATTAAGAGTGTTTGGTAACTTACCTTATAATATCTCAACACCGTTGATGTTCCATTTATTTCAATATGCAAATATCATCACTGATATGCATTTTATGCTACAAAAAGAAGTAGTAACTCGTTTAGTTGCAGCTCCTAACAGTAAAGATTACGGTAGATTGAGTGTCATGGCGCAATATTATTGTCAGATAATTCCTGTTCTTGAAGTCCCGCCCACATCATTTAAACCAGCCCCAAAAGTTGACTCAGCAGTCGTTAAATTAATACCTTATAAGGAAAAACCTTATTTTGTTAATGATATCAAAATACTTTCTCGGGTGACTACAGAGGCATTTAATCAACGACGTAAAACTATTCGTAACAGTTTAAGTAATATGTTTACTGCTGAACAATTAACTAAATTAAATATTGATCCAAGTTTACGTGCTGAAAACTTAACAGTTCAACAATACTGTCAACTTGCAAACTCATGGAATTAACAGTATGGCAAACTTACTTATTGGCGATATTCATGGTTGTTATGATGAGTTTATGCGAGTGCTTGAAAAAGCAAAATTTTCATCATCAGACAC
The DNA here is from genome assembly GCF_057063585.1 of Gilliamella sp. X-60. NCBI lineage: Bacteria > Pseudomonadati > Pseudomonadota > Gammaproteobacteria > Orbales > Orbaceae > Gilliamella > Gilliamella sp. X-60. Next base: position 75,522 of record NZ_JBXSQJ010000007.1, read on the forward strand.
CTTATGGCTAACAGGTGATCTCGTTGCTAGAGGCCCAAAATCATTAGAAGTCCTAAGATTTGTTAAACATAATGCCAAGCAAATTCGACTGGTATTAGGTAATCATGATCTACATTTATTATCTATCCATGCCAATATTACGCTGGCAAAAAAAAAGGATAATCTTCAAGATGTCATTCATGCAACAGATTTTGATGAATTGATGAATTGGCTCCGTAAACAACCTTTGGTGCAAATTGACGAATCTTTAAAGTTGATTATGACTCATGCTGGCATTTCCCCACAATGGGATCTGGAAACGCTAAAAAAGTGTGCTCACGATCTGAATGCTATCTTATCGAGCGATTCTTATCTCCTATTCCTTGATAAAATGTATGGTAATTTTCCTGATGAATGGTCTTCTGAATTACAAGGTTTAGATCGACTGCGTTATATTGCTAATGCGTTAACTCGTATGCGTTTTTGCTACGAGGATGGCCAACTTGATTTTTATTATAAGCAATCACTTGAGCAAGCACCCTCAAAACTCAAACCTTGGTTTTTGTTACCCAGTAAAATTCCAAGCGGATATAGCATCGCGTTTGGACATTGGGCAGCATTAAACGGAAAGGGTACGCCAGAAAACATTTATGCACTTGATACAGGATGTTGTTGGGGAGGAAAGCTAACATGCTTACGTTTTGAAGACAAAAAATACTTTAAAAAGAAAAATATCGAAGCAAAAAAATTAGATAAACTACTATGAAAGGGTCATTTATTATGTCTGCTTTATCTGTCATTAAATCAATATGGAAAATAATTAACTTTATTAGAGAAATATTTCTTAACCTAATATTTTTAATTATTATTATTTTAATCTTTAGTACTATCGCACTAATCAAAGAAGCAAAAAAACAAGAAATTGTGCCACAATATGGTTCATTGGTTTTGGACATTGAAGGTGTTATTGTCGATAACACACTTTATAGTGATGAAATCTATGCTTTACAGAATAAAATTTATGGCAAAAAAGTAAATACCTCACGTGAAAATAGCTTGTTTGAATTAACTCAGAAAATAGCTCAAGCAACGACAGACCCAAAGATTACAAGCATCATCCTTAAATTAGATCATTTCGTTGGTGCAGATATGAGCTCACTACAATATATTGGCAAATATTTAACCAAATTTAGTGAGGCAAATAAACCAATTTATACATATGGTTCAAATTTCAACCAAAGCCAATATTATTTAGCCAGCTATGCTAATAAAATCTATTTAACACCACTTGGTGCTGTTAATGTATATGGATTAGCAGCAAACAACCTATACTATAAAACCTTACTTGATAATTTAAAAATTAATACGCACGTTTTTAGAGTGGGAACCTACAAATCAGCCATAGAACCATTTATTCGGGATGATATGTCTGAAGAAGCAAAAAGCAATACAACACGTTGGTTAACACTTATGTGGAACAACTACCTTAATGATATTTCGTCACAACGAAAAAAAGCCGATACACAATTAGTTCCGACACCAGAGACTATGTTGGCAAATTTAAAAGCGACTAATGGCAATATGGCTCAATATGCTATATCTAATGGATTAGTCGATGTCATTGCATCTAATTACCAATTTGAATCTGAGCTGACTCATCAACATCAAATCAGCATTTATGACTATCAACTTAAATCAAAAAATAAAAATTTAGATGGTGATAACGAGGGCAACAAACCACTGATTGCAGTTGTATTTGTCAATGGCACTATCACCGATGGTGAAAATAGTAGTAATATCGCTGGTAGTCAAGACATTGTGGAACAGCTAAGAAACATCCGTAAAAACTTAGATAAACATAACATACAAGCAATAGTTTTACGAGTAAATAGCCCTGGGGGGAGTGTAGATGCATCAGAAGCAATTCGTAGTGAATTAGAGGCTTTACGTGGTTATCAAATTCCCATTGTTATCTCTATGGGAGGAATGGCTGCATCGGGTGGATATTGGATATCAACTGCATCTGATTACATAGTTGCAAGCCCAAATACAATTACTGGCTCTATCGGTATCTTTGGTATTATTCCAACATTTGAAAAATCTTTATCTCATATTGGTGTTTATAGCGATGGCGTAACCACATCACCATTAGCAAATAATACAGCGACTAAAGATCTACCACTCGAAATGAATCAATTAATTCAAATGAATATTGATAATGGCTATCAAACATTTATTTCTTTAGTAGCAAAAGCACGAAATATGACAACCGAGCAAGTTGACAAAATTGGTCAAGGCCAAGTTTGGTTAGGCTCAGAAGCCAGCAAAATTGGACTTGTTGATAAATTAGGTGATTTTGATGATGCCGTTGAAACTGCTGCAACATTAGCTAATTTAACTGATTATGAAATTGACTGGCAAAAACCACAAGGAAATTGGTTTAATGCATTTTATTCAGATATGATAGCTATGTTACCTAAATCAACTGCAGAGATATTTTTTGAACAACTTCCAGAAGCAAAAGAGCTTCAACAGCATGTTTCCTTATGGAATAAATTTAACGACCCTCAAAATCGCTATATTTATTGCCTAAATTGTGCCGATGTACGTTAATAACCAGATCATTATCCACCACCTCGTGTGGTAGATAATGATTCCCCCGTTTTTTTCTCACCAATTTTATAACTTAATTGTTTTTATTTTTTAAACTATTTTTTCCTGGTTGAAAAAAATAACGCATATGATTCATCGCCTCTTGAATAGATTGATAATTCGGTGTTTCATCAGTTTCACGATTATGCAAATCCATATAATGACTAATTCCTAATCGATTTACAAAATAAATATTTTCAGATGTTCTAACCGCATACGAGCTATAATTTGACATCAAAAGCCAATTACGATTAGTTATCGGATTAAATAAGTCATAACCCGTCGAGTAATCGCTTATATCATTTTTCACATATAAATAATGTTTCATTAAAGTAGGAATGACATCTTCATGACTCGTCATTTTGACACTATTATTTTTAAGGTTTTCTAACTCTCTTGCCCCAATAAGAATAAAAGGCACCTTTGTTTGTGCATCAGTATAATTACCATTATGCCCCCAAAAGCCTAGTTTATTATCATTCATCTCTTGGGCATGATCACCAGTGATAATCAAAATTGTATCATCTAACGAATTTGATTTAGCAAGTTCATCATAGACATTTTGTAATAGAGAATCATCATAATAAACACTTTGTTTATAACGATTAAAAATTGGCAAAGGATCTGTGTCATTATTCAACGTCATATAATTAAGATCACCAATAGGTTTAAATTTCACTGGAAAACTGTCGGGAAAGTCATAAGCATGGGGAGCATCATAAAATAAAAAAGAAAATGTCGGTCTAGAAGTATCTCGTCGTTTATACCATGCGAGCCAATCATCAGTGATTTGCTTATCTCGACTAGCAGCCGAACCATCATTACTACTGATTCTCAAATTTTTGATAGTGACAAATGCTGTTCGATCAAATTCCGGAGCGGTAACTTTAGCGGAAGTAAAAATACCAATATTATAGTTTTCTTTCTGTAAAGTTGTGATAAATAGTGAAGGAATACTATTACGTAAAAATGAATCCCAATATGTACCAGGAATACCATAAAACAACCCAAAAATACCAGTACGCGTCGCATTACCTGTTGAGTGATGGTTATTAAAAATCACGCCATTATTTTGCTTAACAAAATGAAATGTATTAGGAGAAATATCTTCACTAAAGGTATCATATCGCCAAGAATCTAATACAATAAACATAATATTTTTAAGTTTATTATTTTGAGGGTTAATCACTAATGGATTTTTCGGATAATCAACGCTAGCATTGCTATTATCCTTGCTATACACAACTTTTCGTTGCCCTTTTTCATCAAAAAAACTCATGATTTTTTTCGACGTAAATGGCCGATAAAGTGGAATATATTCCTTCACTACCATAATAGGCGAATAGGCATAATAAAAAGCAATCATGTGCACAACATGACTAATTAAAAATGAGCTAAAAAGAAAAACTGTTGATAACAAAACAATTCTCGATTTTTTATGCGGTAAAATCAATTTATTGTTGACTATGTAAAGAATAAAACACTCAGCGCAAAACGAAATAACAATAAGCACAAACATTAAAAAGTAAGTCAATATAGAGAAATCAACAACTTGTCCAGAAAAAACCATTGATAAAACAGACTGATTTATATGAAATCGGTATTGCTGAAAAACAATAGTATCAACATATAACCCTATTTGAAAAAAGCTGAATAATATAGCAAGAATAATATTACGAATAGGTGGTTTAAACCAAAGCAAAGGAGTGCAAACAATTAAAAGCAATAGGTAGGCGGAAAAAAAATGCCCCAAAACAGCAAATACTGAAAATGCCACCCCTACAAAATTAAATGATGCACCAGGAACAAAGAAGAATCGAATTGCTATTATTGATGAGATAAGGATATTAATTAGAACAAAGAGATATAATTTTTTCATAATATTTGCGATTAAGTAATTCAATATACATTATACGCATATTACAGCATTTTATACTTAAACGTAGTGCTTTCCTGAATTTTTTTAATAAAGTAGCACTACAAAATAAATTACTAATAGAATTTTAACAAAAAGGGCTCAACTTAGAGCCCTTTTATTTGAATTAAATAAAATTATCGACGATCTGCAAAGATTCTTAATAACATAATGAATAAGTTAATGAAATCAAGGTAAAGGGTTAGTGCACCTAAAATAACAAACCGTCTAAACATATTAGGGTCATCTTGTGATAATTGATCACCTAATGCTTTAAGTTTTTGCGTATCATAAGCAGTTAATCCTGCAAAAACAAATACACCAATATAAGTAATAGTCCACATTAACGGCTCGCTATGCATAAAGATATTAACTATTGAAGCAATAACGATACCAATTAATCCCATAAATAAGAAACGTCCAAAACCAGATAGATCTCGTTTAGTTGTATAGCCGTAAAAAGCCAAAGCAGCAAACATACCAGCTGTAATAAAAAATACGCTTGCTATTGAAGATGAAGTATAAACAATAAAGTAAATCGAGAACGTACACCCATTTAAAACTGAATAAAGCATAAATAATGTGGTCGCAACCGATCCAGACAGGCGATTAATCAAGCCCGAGATGACAAAAACTAAACCAAGTTCAGCTATAAGCAATACCCACATACCTTTATATAGTATGTTCAAAAGCTCAAGATTATTAGATGCAAACCAAGCTACCAAAGCTGTTAATAATAATCCGACTGTCATCCAACCATAAACATGGCTCATATATGTTTGAATGCGACTACCTGTTTGTTCAATAATTGAACCGTTAGGTGAATAATTGTTCATTAATTACCTCTCAATAAAAAGAATGATATAACTTTGTACTATTATAACCTAAATAACCGCTAATACCATTTTTTCAATGCCTTTATATCTGTTTTTTTTGCCTCAATCCAACTTTCTCCATAAGGCGTTCGCTCTTTCTTCCAAAAAGGAGCTTCGTTTTTTAAAATATCCATAATAAACTCTGTGGCAGCAAACGCATCTGAGCGATGTGCACTACTTACTCCCACAAAAACAATCTGTTCATTTGCATCAATTTCGCCCACTCGATGGATTATTGCAATTCGGCTTAATTGCCACCGCCCTCTAGCTTGAGCAATAATATTCGCCAATACTTTTTCAGTCATTCCGGCATAATGTTCTAAAAAGAGACTTATCGTTTGTGATTCATTACAACGGACTTTGCCCATAAAAGAGACAACAGCACCATCTTGCGGTAATTGTGAAAGCCAATCGTTTAGCTTATTAACATTGATAGGCTCTTTACTAACTTTGATAAGATCCATAACGTTACCCGCCTGTTACAGGCGGAAAGAATGCAATTTCATCGCCACCTTGAATTATATAATTAAGATCAACCAATGTTTGATTCACCGCACATAAAACAGTATTTTCCTTAAATGCTAATAACCATTTCTCGCCACGTTCACTTAACTGATCGATAAGGTGAGATACTGAAAGTTGATTAGCATCTAACATAATACAATCAGTTCCGACTAATTCTCTAATTTGAGCAAAAAAAATAACTTTATTCATCTTATCTCTATTAAACTTTTTGGGCGATAAAATCGCCTGACTTGCCACCACTCTTGGTTAATAACCTTACTTGACTAATTACCATATCCTTTTGTACTGCCTTGCACATATCATAGATAGTTAAGGCTGCAACTGATGCGGCAACCATCGCCTCCATTTCAACACCTGTTTGTCCATTTAATCGACAAAAAGATTGGATTCGAATACAATTTTTGATTCTATCTGCTTCTATGTTAATTTCAATTTTACTTAAACAAAGAGGATGACAAAGTGGAATAAGCTCCCAAGTTTTCTTGGCTGCTTGAATGCCTGCAATTCTTGCCGTTGCAAAAACATCGCCTTTATGATGTTTACCTTCAATAATCATATTCAGTGTATCAGAATTCATTAAGACCAATGACTCAGCGCTGGCTTCTCGCGTTGTTATCTGTTTATCTGAAACATCAACCATATGAGCATCACCACGCTGATTAATATGAGAAAATGATTTGTGCACCCTTAAATCCTCAATAATTTATAAATCATCAACTATATCCAAGATAGCAAATTTTACCAATAGTTACCACTTTTCGATTTTATCCTATGAAGAAATAAATACCGATAAGTAAACAAAATATTCTAATAATAATAAATTGCTTCTCATAGTTTTTGCGGGTTAAGTAAAAACTGCGTACAATATAGTTTTATATTAATTATAATATTTGTGATTTTTTAATGCTTATCGCTCATATAGCCTTACCTGTTCCACTTTACCAACTATTTGACTATCACCTAACAAAGCCTGCCCAAATCGGAATGCGGGTTAGAGTTCCTTTTGGCAAACGTGACGCAGACGCAATAGGGATTATTGTTAGTATTGATGAAAAAACTGAATTTGATATTAAAAATTTAAAAACTGTTACTACAATTATTGATACGGAGCCTGTTTTTACGCCATCTATTTGGCAGTTATTAAACTGGGCTGCTGGTTATTACCATTATCCAATTGGTGAGGTTCTATTCCATGCTATGCCTACTTTACTCAGGCAAGGACATCTGGCAGTCAAAGGTGAAACCAAACAATGGCAATTAACAAAATTGGGGAAGCAGATTGATTTGCAATCGCTATCACGAACCCCAAAACAAAAATTATTACTATCATCATTTAGAAATAATACTATTTCTGACACTAACGTAAGTAACACCATCTATCACGAATTACAGAAAAAACAACTTATAGAACAAGTCAGCTACCAGCCAGAAGATGTTCAATGGCAAACAAACTTTTCGACTAATGCGAGTTCAATTCAGTTAAATAAGGAACAGTCATATGCTATAGAAACAATCAATAAACAAAATCACCAATTTGAGGTATTTTTGCTGGAAGGTGTCACTGGCTCAGGCAAAACAGAAGTTTATTTAAATGTACTCTCTAATATTTTAGCTGCTGGTAAGCAAGCATTAGTACTCGTTCCTGAAATTGGATTAACACCACAAACAATTAAACGTTTTGAACAGCGTTTTAATGCACCAATTGATATTTTACACTCAGGATTAACCGATAAACAAAGATTCACAGTTTGGTTAAGAAGTAAAAAAGGAGAAAACGCAATTGTTGTAGGTACACGATCGTCGCTCTTTACCCCATTTAAAGATTTGGGTGTAATTATTATTGATGAAGAGCATGATAGTTCTTATAAACAACAAGAGGGGTGGCGGTATCATGCACGAGATTTAGCGATTATTCGAGCTAAATTTAACAATATTCCGGTTATTTTAGGATCTGCAACACCATCGCTTGAAACACTCAATAATGCACAAAACCATAAGTACCATTTATTACAGTTAACCGAAAGAGCCGGTAATGCAACACTGGCCAGACAGTCGATTTTGGATTTGCGAGGGTTAGTACTTGCGGCCGGTCTATCTCAACCACTAATAGAGCAAATAAAAAAACATTTAGCTAATAATAATCAAGTAATGTTATTTTTAAATCGTCGAGGATTTTCACCATTATTAATATGTCATGATTGTGGTTGGATTGCTGAATGTCCTCGTTGTGATAGGCCTTATACACTTCACCACAAACAACAAAAATTGATTTGCCACTATTGTGATACACCTAGAACAATCCCAAAACAATGTCCAAAATGTGGCTCCACTCATCTAATACCGATTGGATTTGGGACTGAACAACTGGAACAACAGCTTGAGATTCTTTTTCCAAAAATTAAAATTAGTCGTATCGATCGAGATACAGTGAGTAAAAAAAGTGCATTAGATAACTATCTACAAAGTATCGAACAAGGTGGGGCTCACATTTTAGTTGGCACACAAATTTTAGCTAAGGGACACCACTTTCCCGATGTTACTTTGGTTGGAATTGTTGATGTTGATGGTGCTTTATTTTCAAGTGATTTTCGAGCAACAGAACGGTTTGCGCAGATTTATACTCAAGTATCAGGAAGAGCCGGCCGTGAAGCAAAAGCAGGCCAAGTTATTTTACAAACGTATCATCCGGATCACCCTTTACTCAACGTTTTACTTACTGAAGGCTACCCAAAATTCGCTAAACTGACACTACAAGAACGGCAACAGACACAATTACCACCATTTAGTTACCAAGCATTAATCCGTGCCGCAGATCGCAATAATCATAATGCTCCAGCATTTTTACAGCATATTCATGATTGGCTAAAAGTTCATTGTGATCATACTTTATGGCAACTTGGACCAATGCCGGCTAATCAACCAAAGAAAGCGGGTTATCATCGTTGGCAATTACTTCTTCAACATACAAATAGGCAACAATTACAACGAATATTGGATCAATTATTAATCATAATCGCTAAATGGAGTGAAACATCAAAAGTAAGATGGAGTATTGATGTAGATCCTATTGATAATTAGGATGCTATTATTTCCACCAATATTAATTGGTGGAAATAATAAATTATAATGTGATTTTGCCAGCATTTTTGTCCAGTATTGCCTGTCCAATACCCGAAACATCTTTTAATTGCTCAACTGAAACAAAAGGTCCAAATTTTTCTCGATACTCAATAATTCTTTTTGCTTTACTCACTCCAATCCCCGTCAATACTTTTGATAGTTCTTCTGCCGTTGCAGTATTAATATTGACTTGGACAACTTGTTTTTGTTCCTGTTTAACTGGTGCAGGCGTTGCAGGAACCGAGTCGGCAAAACTTGTATTTGGAACAACAAAACTTGATAACAAAATACCTAATAGTAAAAATGCTTTCATTTGATTAACCTCTAAAAATAGTTACGCAAGTAAATTTGCTTTATCACTATCTCAATTAATCAAATAAAAAAATTTCATGAATTATAAAAATGCGAAAAGCCACCTAGGTGGCTTTTCTTTTTTTCTTTTATTGCTACTATTTTGGGAGTTAAATCACAAATTCGAATCAGGCATAATTTCTATTTTGGCTTTAGAACGTATATCTGCAGCAAGATAAGAATGTGTATTATTAATGAATAGAGGTAACAACTCAGAAGAAATATCTTTATATTCATTTGGTGTATCTACCTTAGTTAGTGCAACAATATAAGCATTTTTATCATCTAAAACTTCCGCACCATAAACAGGTTTTCCTGATGCAGAAAGATTTAAATTAAAGACCATATTAACAACTTTTTGATCGAGTTCAGTTGAATTTCGACTCAAAGTGTATTTTTTTGCAAACTTCACATTTTTAGCACTGCCAGTTTCATTTAATTGGGTCAATATATTATTAACACTCGATTTAAATTGGTTTTGAGCCATTTCGTTAAAGAGTTTTTTATGAATTTTATCTTTAACTTCATCAAATGGTGCTATACCTTCAGGGCGATAGTCCATTGTTTGCACAACAAAATCATACTGCCCATAATTTCTGTTAGCTGTGATTAAATCAGAAATTTTTTCCGTTGCTTTACCATCTACGATCATTTCTTCACTAAAAACGACATCGCTAACTTCAGGATGAGTAGTAATTGATAACTTATCATTGAAAGACATCCAATCAGTACTTCTTACTTCAAGCCCAACTTTGTTAGCAAGTTCTTCAATAGTCTTTGGAGAATCTTTCAATGCATTTTTAATTTTATTTTCTTCACTTTCTAAAGCTTGTTGTATTTTTTGTTTATTAAGTTTTGAGTCAATTTGATACTTCACAAAATCAAAAGCCATAGATTTTGCCGGTTGTACACCGTCTAATTTCACTATTGCATAACCACCATCAACGGGGATTGGTGTTGAAACTTTCCCAATTTTTTTTAACTGGGCATCTTTAAACACTTGAGGTAAAGAGTCATCATCAGCAAACCAACCCAATGAACCATTTTTGCCATATGGTGAAAGATCACTATTTTGATTAATTGTTTTAGCTATACGTTCAAAATTAGCCCCAGATGAAAGGTTTTTAGCAATATTCCTAGCTTGTTCTTTATCCGTAGTAAAAATTATACTATAAGCTTTCTTAGCAGGATATGAATAAATTTTGATATTTTTATTATACTCATTTTTAAGCTCGTCTTCAGTAACACCAATTGTTTTTCTCACTATATCTTCAGAAATCACAATATATTTTACTTTTACGCGCTCATTTTTAAAAAACTCTTTTAAATGTTCGTTGTAATATTTTTGTTCGTCTTCTAAGGTAATATTCGCCTCATCAATATCACTTACAGAAGTATCAACTGAGGTTGCATATACGCTTCTAATTTGATTTTTGAGTGAAGATATTTCAGAATCAATTGGCAAAACAAAACTACTACTTGTTAGCGCATTAATTGCTTGTTGTTGCTGTAATACAGTTCTTATAATTTCAGCATAACTATTTGGAGTAAAATTATTTTCAGCTAAAAGATTTAAATACGTCTGATTATCAAATTTACCATTTTTAAAAAAATCTTTCTGTTTTACGATAAATTTTTTAATCTGATCATTACTGATAGCCAGATTAATATTTTGTGAAAATTTATAAGCTAAATAATTATCAATCTGATAAGATAACACATTACGACGCAGCTGTTTAATAAAGGAACTATCTCCTCCAGCATTTGCTGTTACTGCTCTAGCTTGAGCTTCAAATTCAGCTCGACTTATACCATCACCATCAACTTTTGCGATATATTGCTGCTGATCGCGTGCACTATTACCACCTCCAAAGCCTAAAAATCCGACGCCAGTGAAAATAAAACATAAAATAATTATTGCAAAAATAATCTTAACAACAATATTATTTGCTGCTGTCCGGATTGTTTCCATCATTTCTTGCGATTCTCCAAATACCTAATGTGAATTTTGAAAGTATAGCATATTTAACTAAATTGGCTATTGTCTGAATGTTAAGTCTCCAAAAAAAAAGATCAACATTAAGTTGATCTTTATTAATAAAAAATAATTAGTTTAATCTGACAGAACTATCAACACTACTTTTTAATTTATTAATAGCCTTTTTAGACGTTTTTTTTAATGTTACTTTTTTATCCACTGGTTCCATACCAAATGGGTTATTTTGCAGTGCAATTGTGAGCACCTCGTCAATCCATTTGACTGGATGTATATCAACTTCAGATTTCACATTATCGGGGATTTCTTCCAAATCTTTTACATTATCTATTGGAATCAATACAGTTTTAATTCCCCCTCGGTGTGCAGCTAATAACTTCTCTTTTAGTCCACCGATAGGTAAAACTTCGCCACGTAATGTTATTTCGCCCGTCATTGCAACATCAGAACGAACAGGATTACCCGTTAATGTTGAAATTAGCGAAGTACACATTGCAATACCTGCACTTGGTCCATCTTTTGGCGTTGCTCCATCGGGTACATGCACATGGATATCGCGTTTTTCATAAAAATCACTACTAATACCCAATTTTTCTGCACGAGATCGAACAACCGTTAATGCGGTTTGAATTGACTCTTGCATAACATCACCTAATGAACCCGTGTAAGTTAATTTTCCTTTACCTAATACACTTACTGATTCAATGGTAAGCAAGTCTCCACCGACTTCAGTCCATGCAAGACCAATAACTTGACCGATACGGTTTTCATTATCCGTTTTACCATAATCAAAACGCTGTATTCCCAAGAAATCTTTTAAGTTATCTTGTGTCACAATAACTTTCTTCAATTTGCTATCTAACGCTAATTGTTTAACAACTTTACGGCAAATTTTTGCAATTTCTCTTTCTAAACTTCGAACACCTGCTTCCCGAGTATAATAACGAATAATACCGATAATAGCTGAGTCATCAATACTAATTTCTTTTGTTTTTAAACCATTATTTTCTATCTGTTTAGTAATCAAGTGCTGCTTGGCAATATTCATCTTTTCGTCTTCCGTATAACCAGAGAGACGAATAACTTCCATTCTATCCAACAATGGCGCAGGAATATTCATAGAGTTAGCGGTAGCAACAAACATCACATCAGATAAATCATAATCAACTTCTAAATAATGGTCGCTAAAGGCATTATTTTGCTCTGGATCAAGTACTTCTAATAATGCTGACGCAGGATCACCTCGCATATCCGAAGCCATCTTATCAATTTCATCTAATAAGAATAATGGGTTCTTAACGCCTACTTTTGCCATACGCTGAATTAGTTTTCCTGGCATTGAGCCAATGTAAGTGCGTCTATGCCCACGAATCTCTGCCTCATCGCGCACACCACCTAAAGCCATGCGAATATACTGGCGTCCTGTTGCTTTAGCTATCGATTGACCTAGCGAGGTTTTACCCACCCCAGGAGGTCCAACCAAACATAAAATAGGACCTTTAACTTTATTAACACGCCCCTGAACTGCCAAATATTCTAAAATTCTATCTTTTACACGTTCAAGTCCATAATGATCCTTATCTAAAACTTTTTGTGCACCTTCAATATCTTTTTTAACTTTACTACGCTTATACCAAGGAACTTGAATCATCCAATCAATATAACTTCGAACAACTGTCGCTTCAGCAGACATTGCCGGCATCATTTTTAATTTATTAAGTTCAGCTAATGCTTTGTCTGTAGCCTCTTTTGGCATTTTAGCTTTAGTAATTTTTTCTTTTAACTCTTCATATTCATCAGGTTTACTATCTATATCTCCTAACTCTTTATGAATAGCTTTAATTTGCTCATTAAGATAATACTCTTTTTGAGCCTTTTCCATTTGCTGTTTAACACGTTGTCGAATGTTTTTTTCAACTTGTAATAAATCAATTTCTGATTCCATCAATGAAATAAGCAATTCAAAACGCTTTACAAGATTAGCGGTTACCAAAATCTCTTGCTTTTGTTCGACCTTTAAAAATAGCGTAGCGGCAATAGAGTCTGCTAAACGAGACGGTTCTTTAAGTAAGCGAATAGAATCAACAACTTCCTGAGTTATTTTTTTGTTAAGCTTTGAGTATTCATCAAAATTAGATAAAGTTAAGCGAATCATAGCTTCACTTATATCATCAGCTTTTTTTACTTCGCTTAATGGCTTAACTTCTGCAATCAAAAATTCATTGCTCTCCTGCTCAACAACATTAATCATTTGAGCCCGTTCAACACCTTCAACTAGGACTTTTACTGTTCCATCAGGCAATTGAAGTAACTGTAAAATATTAGCCACAGTTCCGACTTCATATAGATCATCAATCTTTGGATCATCTTGAGAAGGATTTTTTTGAGTTACAAGAAAGACTTGCTTATCCATTTCCATTGCCCCTTCTAGGCAACGTATTGATTTACTTCGACCAACAAAGAGAGGGATTACCATATGTGGAAATACAACAACATCACGCAATGGTAAAATAGGCATAGTCATGTGTTTGGTTCGTTTTATTTTCATTTCATTCTCTCTAGTAGTACAAATCCATTAGATCAATATTGGGATCGTTTTAAGATATTCAAGTCGATCTTTCTGGATTTAAACATACACTATTTCTGGAACATTTTGACAGCATTTATGGAAATTTGACTTAAATATGAGTTTGAGGTTATCGTTCTTGCCATCATATATATGATGGCAAGTTTTTATTTCAAGCAGAAAGTTCAGCACCTTCACAATGCACTAACTTCGGCGATTGGGATCGCTCAACAGTTTCTTTTTCTACAATCACTTTTTTTATAGCAGTCATTGATGGTAAGTCGTACATAGTATCTAATAATATATTTTCCACAATCGAACGCAAACCTCGCGCACCAGTTTTTCGTTGCATTGCTTTTATAGCAATAGCATCCAACGCTTCTTTAGTAAACTCAAGTTCGACACCATCTAACTCAATTAAAGTTTGAAATTGTTTAGTCAAAGCATTTTTAGGCTCAGTTAAAATATTAATTAAGGCATTTTTATCCAGTTCAGATAATGTACCTATAACGGGTAATCTTCCTATAAATTCTGGAATTAATCCAAACTTCACTAAATCTTCAACCTCAATTTGTGCTAATAATTCTGATTCAGAAACTTTATTTTTAGTGCTTTTTACATCAGCGCCGAAACCTATTCCTGTATTAGTTGACACACGATTTTCGATAACTTTATCAAGCCCGCTAAATGCTCCGCCACAAATAAACAAGATCTTTGAAGTATCCACTTGTAAAAACTCTTGCTGAGGATGCTTACGTCCACCTTTTGGCGGAACAGAAGCAATAGTACCCTCAATAATTTTCAATAAGGCTTGTTGAACCCCTTCGCCTGATACATCTCGAGTAATAGAGGGATTATCCGATTTTCGCGAAATTTTATCTATTTCATCAACATAAATAATCCCGCGCTGAGCTTTTTCGACATCATAGTCACAGTTCTGTAATAATTTTTGGATAATATTTTCTACATCTTCACCAACATAACCAGCTTCAGTTAACGTTGTTGCATCCGCCATTGCAAAAGGTACATCTAAAAAGCGAGCTAATGTTTCCGCTAATAATGTTTTACCACTACCTGTTGGTCCTATGAGCAAAATATTACTTTTACCTAATTCAACATCACTGCGACGTGCATAATTACGTAATCGCTTGTAATGATTATACACAGCGACTGCTAAAACTTTTTTTGCACGTTCTTGACCAATCACATACTCATCAAGATGTTTTCTAATTTCATGTGGTGTTGGTAATGGTTGATTGATAAACTCTTCGTGAGAAAGGAAACTTTTTGTCTCTTCTTTTAGAATATCATTGCATAATCCTATGCATTCGTTGCAAATATAAATAGATGATGGACCAGCAATAAGTTTACGGACTTCATGCTCGCTTTTACCACAAAAAGTACAATAGAGTAATTTTTCTGAACTTTCTTTATTCACTTTTACCACCTATTTAATATTAAGATCGTTTACTATATATGGCATCAACTAAGCCATATTCAACCGCTTTATCGGCAGACATAAAATTATCACGATCGGTATCTTTTTCAATCACACTAATGTCTTGACCTGTGTGCATTGCTAAAATTGTATTTAAGCGATTTTTTACCTGTAAAATCTCTTGCGCATGTATTTGAATATCAGAAGCCTGACCTTGGAAACCACCTAATGGTTGGTGAATCATTACTCGAGCATTAGGTAAACAATAACGTTTACCTTTAGTACCCGCTGTTAGAAGTAATGATCCCATTGAACACGCCTGTCCTAAACAAATTGTACTGACATCTGGTTTTATAAATTGCATTGTGTCATAAATAGCCATGCCAGCAGTCACAACACCACCTGGTGAATTAATATATAAATAGATATCTTTATCAGGATTTTCAGCTTCTAGAAATAACATTTGAGCGATAATTAGATTTGCCATATTATCTTCAACTTGTCCAGTCAAAAATATAACTCGCTCTTTTAATAATCGTGAGTAAATATCGTAAGCTCGTTCGCCACGAGAACTTTGCTCAACAACCATTGGAATAACACCCATATATGGTTCTAAAGGCATTTTTATCTCCTAATTAAACAAAATAGCCCAAACAGACGATCCTTATTTGGGCTTTTAAGTGATTTTTTAAATTAAATGAAAAAGCTAATAGATTAAGCAATTTGCTGGTTCATTAATTCGGAAAACGAATAATTCTTTTCTGTTACTTTTGCACTAGCTAATAATAGATCAACAACTTGATCCTCTAATGCTACAGCTCGAATATTTTCCATCGCTTTTTTATCTTTGCGATAATATTCTAAAACTTCTTTTGGATCTTCATATGCAGTTGCAATCTCATCAATTAATGTCTGAACACGCTCTTCATCAGCAGTCAATTTATTACTTTCAATAATTTCACTAAATAATAAACCAGTAGCAACCCGTTTTCTTGCCTCAGCTTCAAATAGTTCTTTAGGTAACTCCATACCTTGTTTTACATTACCACCAAAACGAGATAATGCTTGTTTACGTAATACATCAACTTCACGATCAATTAATGCCACTGGTACATCAATTTCATTATTTTTAACTAAACCATCAATAGCTTGTACTTTGACTTTATTACGAATTGTTGCATTGAGCTCACGTGTCATGTTCTTACGAACTTCAGCTCGCAGGCTTTCAACAGTACCATCAACAATACCAAATCGTTTAATAACATCTTCAGTAAGTTCTGGTAATTCAAGTTCTTCAACTTTTTTTAGTGTTGCCGCAAATATAGCCGGCTTACCTTTTAAATTTTCAGCATGATAATCTTCAGGGAAAGTCACATTAATATCAAATTGATCACCTACTTGACGACCAATAATTGCATCTTCAAAACCAGGAATCATACGACCTTGACCCAATACCAATGCAAAATCATTAGCCTTACCACCTTCAAATTCAGCACCATCGACTTGACCAACAAAATCCAAAGTAACTCGATACTGCTCTTTAGCGGCTTTTTTAACTTCTTTCCAAGCACCTTGTTGCTTGCGTAAAGTTTCAATCATTGTTTCGATATCAGCGTCTACAACTTCTGCTACAGGCTTTTCAACTTCAATTTTGTCTAAATTCTCAACTTTGATTTCAGGGTAAACTTCAAATTCAACAGTAAACGTATAGTCTTCGCCATCTTTATATTCTTGTGGCGTATAAGTTGGGGCACCTGCTGGATTTAATTTTTCTTGAATAATTGCTTCAACAAAATTTCGTTGCATTAAATCACTTAATGCATCTTGCAAAATAGAAGCGCCATAACGTTGCTCAACAATTTTTAAAGGTACTTTTCCTTTACGAAAACCGTCAATACGTACTTTTTTTGCAGTACTAATGAGTTCTTTATCAACCGCTTTTTTGATGTCTTCTGATTTAATTGTAATTGATAAACGTCGACCTAAACCTTGTGTTGTTTCTATCGAAACTTGCATCTTTATACCTCGAGATTATTGAATATTATCTGCCCATAATTATATAAAAACGATAACTGAGCTAAAAAATTTAAAAAATAGGCATGCATTATACCGACCGTAACCGCCTACGTCGAGACATTTAATAGTTTCTTCTCAAGCGATTTCAAACGTTTATTCATTTCGTCAATATGTAAAACTAATGAAGCCGTTTTTCGCCATACTTTATTCTTTTGTAATGGAATACCTGATGAATAAACACCCGGCTCAGTTATTGGACGCATCACCATCCCCATACCAGTGACTGTAACTTGATCACATATTTCCATGTGCCCATTAATAACACTAGCACCGCCAATTAAGCAATGGCGTCCAATGGTTAGGCTTCCAGCCATAATAACACCACCCGCTACCGCTGTATGATCGCCAATAATATCGTTATGCGCTATTTGGCATTGATTATCAATAATCACACCGTTACCTATAACAGTATCATCTAACGCACCACGATCAATTGTTGTTGAGGCACCAATTTCAACATTATTACCAATAACAACACGACCTAATTGGGGAATTTTAATCCATTTCCCTTTATCATTTGCATAACCAAAGCCATCTGCACCAATCACAGTGCTTGATTGCACTAAGCAATTTTCGCCAATAACACAATTATGATAAACTGTGACATTAGCCCACAATTTTGTACCTGCACCTATTGTTGTATCTTTACCAATAAAGCAACCAGCACCAATAATACAATTATCGCCTAATACAACACCGCTTTCGATAACTGCATTAGCGCCTATCGAAATATTGTGACCGAGCTGAGCAGTTGAATCAATGACTGCCGTTGGTGCAATATCTTTTGCTGGTGTTGGCGTTGTATCAAGGATTTGCGCTAATTTTGCGTATGCAAGATAAGGATTTTTTACAATAAGAGCAGCCCCGTTCCAATGTTCAAGGCTTTCTTCAGTCATGACAACTGCAGAAGCTCTACACTCTAATAAATTACTTTGTAACTTTTTATCAGACAAAAAAGTAATTTGTCCAAATACTGCACTTCTCATTGATGCTATACCAGTGATAGTTAAATCACTATCACCGTGTAACTTAGCATCAAGTTGCTCAGCCAGTTGCGCTAAACGAAAAGCAAACATTATTATTTAACCTTTTCCAGCACTTTATCTGAAATATCAACTGCATCTGACGCTGATAATGTTGCTTCGGCTTTTAAGATAATATCGTATTTTTCGGTTGCAACAATATCTTTTACAGCCTCTTGGATTTTAGTTAATAATTTACCTGCTTCTTCAGTTTCACGTTTACGATAATCCGCTGAAAACGCCTTTGCTTTATTTTCAAAATCAGAAATTGTCTTATTTAATTTCGTCTTTTCAGAAGAAGACAATGTTAAACCATCTTTCTTCAGACGAGCGGCAGCTTCGCCTGCCTTTTTTTCTTCTGCTTGTAATGATTTAGCTCTCGCTTCAAATTCACTATCCAATGCTTTACCAACCGATTCGCGTTGAGGCATACGTTGTAATACACCCATAACATCAACGACACCAATTTTAACTTCAGCATTTGCAAAACCTGCAAATAGTAATGCTGCACTAACACCAAGAACAGATATAATTTTTTTCACTTTAATCACCTATGTTTTTATTTATAACATGGAATTACCATGTAGAACCTATATTAAATTGAAACTGTTGCGATGAGTCACCGTCATATTTCTTAAATGGTTGAGCATAAGAAAAGACCAAAGGACCTAATGGTGACATCCACTGAACCGCAAGACCTGCTGACATTCTAATATCCGATGGCGAACTATAATCAGGGATATTATGTCCTTTTAAGCCCCACTCGGTATCCCATACAGTACCTGCATCAAAAAATAGCGATGTTCTAATATTATCGGCATATTTTTCGCTAGCAAATGGAGTTGGAACAATCAGCTCAGTACTGGCAAACGCTATGGCGTTACCGCCTACTGCGTCTTTTGATTTTGTGCATCCAGATGTATTTTCTAAGCTATCACAAACATTACTTTTATTAAAGTATACCGCTTTAGGACCAACAGTATTTGATTTGAAACCACGTAGTACTGACGCCCCACCGGCATAGAAGTTTTCGTAAAATGGTAGCTCTTTACCACCAAAACCACCACCATAGCCGAATCGAGCACGAGTTAGGAAAATCCAATTATGTTCATTATCAATTGGGTAATAGTAAGAGGCATCTGAAACTAGTTTATAGAAGCGATTATCAAACAATGGCGCTGTGACTTTAGCGCTAGCAGTCATCTTTAGACCATCTGTTGGGAAGAACCCACGATCTAAGGAGTTATATGTCCAATAAGCATTTAATAATAAATCATTGGTATCAAAAGAAATAGAGTTTCTGTCTTTTACCTTTTTGCCCACGGATTCAAAATAACGCCACATACCGTATTGCGCTTGCATATCGGACAACTTATGATTGGCATATTCAGTACCAAAACGAACAAAGTTATTTTCACTAATTGGAAAACCTAAATTAGCAGATGCCCCCCAAGTCTTACTTGAATATTCAGACTCATCATCTTTATCGTCATTTTTATAGGTATTATAATAAATGCTACCACCTAGGCTTACACCATCGACCGTAAAATAAGGGTCAACGATAGAAATAGACGCAGTTTTATCAGTATCAGTAGTGTTAATATCAAATGAGACACTATTGCCTGTACCTAACCAGTTATCTTGAGAAATACCCGCATTGAAACTAAGACCACTATCAGAACCGATACCTACACCAAATTTGATACTACCTGTATTACGTTCAGCAACTTTATAAATAATATCAACTTGATCATCCACACCAGACACTCGTTCGGTATTTGCTTCAACAGTATCAAAAAAACCAAGACGACTTAAACGCTCTTTTCCTAATTCAACTAAACCATTACTTAGCCAAGCTCCTTCCATTTGACGAAGCTCACGACGGATTACGCTTTCGCTTGTTACCGTATTACCAACGATTTTGATATTACGAATATAATAACGTTGACCAACATCAACCAGTACATTTAATTTAACTGTATGTGCACTATCATCCATTTCTGGTTGGATTGAAACCCTAGGATATGCATAACCAAAATTAGCAAGTAAACGCTTAACCTTATCTTCAATTTCGGTAATCTTTTTACCATTATAGAGCTCACCAATTGATACTTTTTCATTAGCAATTTTGGCAATCGCTTCTTTATGACCTGCAAAATTACCCATCAATTCAAGTTTAGATAGTTTATACTGTTCACCCTCATGAATATTGATTGTCACGTAAATGCCTTTTTTGTCTGGCGTTAAACTGACTTGAGTTGACTCGATATTAAAACGGGCATAACCGCGGTTTAAGTAAAAACTTTGCAATTCATCTAAATCAGAGGCTAATTTTTGTTTTTGATATTTACGATCGCCAAGCATGTTCCACCAAGGTACTTCATCGCGCAAAGTAAAACGCGAAATAAGTTCTTCTGATGAAAACGCTTTAGCTCCGACAATGTTGATCTGATCGATTAATGCTGATTTACCTTCAGCAACAACTAATTTTAAATCGACACGATTACGAGATAGCGGGGTGACAACAGCTTTAATTTGAGCATTATATTTACCAACACTGTAGTAAAAATCTTCTAGGCCCTTTTCTATACCAGAAAGCATTGTACGATCTAATGCTTCGCCTTCACGAATACCAGAACTATCTAGATTCTTTTTAAGCATGTCGTTTTTGACTGATTTATTACCAGAAAAAGTTATGCTAGCTATCGTCGGGCGTTCTTGAACATGAACAATTAGTCTGTCGCCATCACGAGAAACAGTGATATTATCAAAGTTACCACTAGAATACAGTGATTTGATTATACGACCTAAATCAGCTTCATTAACATAGTCACCAACTTGGATTGGCATTTCAAGCAGTGCAGCACCAAGAGTGACACGCTGTAAACCTTCGAATTTGATATCTTTTACTACAAAATCATCAACACAAAATGCATTGGAACTATATACAGCTGTAGTACCGAACAGCAAAGATGCTATAAGTAATTTATTTATTTTCATCGTAAATGTTTATAACCTCATCCCATCACAATCGTAAAATATCATTAAATAGTGCAATTCCCATTATTACCATTAATAAAACAAACCCAATACGAAAAAAACGCTCTTGTGATTTATTTGATAAGGCACTTCCTTTTATCTTTTCAAATAATAAAAAAACAAGGTGTCCGCCGTCTAATATAGGTAATGGAACAAGATTGATAACTCCCAAACTTATACTAATAAAGGCTAGAAAATATAAGTAAGAGGTTAAACCATAACTTGCTGTTTGCCCTGCGCTTTTTGCGATTGTTATTGGTCCTGATAAATGTTGTAGACCAATAACACCAGTTACTAATTGATAAAGCGAACGAATAGTTAACTTTGTAGTTAATACTGTTTGCGCTATACCTTTATTAAATCCTTCTAAAAAACCATACTGTACAACTCTAGCATCAGATGTGGGATATAAACCAGCAACGCCTTCTCCGTTTTTTTTGACTGTTGGTACGAGTTTAAGATAAATATTTTTATCTTCTCGATTAATCTCTAAAACCATTGCTTGAGCTTTTTTAATTGTACTGGAAAAATCATTCCAATCTACATATGATTGATTATTATAACCGATAATTTTATCACCAACACGTAAACCTGCTTGTTCTGCAGCCGAACCCGATACAATTTTACTCACTATTGGATAAATTTCCAACTTTTTAGGCACAATCCCAAATGCGGTAATCGCCGAGTCTTTTTCTATATCAAAATGCCAATTACTAATATCTACACTATTTTTAACTTCTTTTTGATCACTACCATCTGTACTATCAATATAAGAAAAAGTGACATTAGCTTTTCCCATCGCACTAATTAAAGCTAAATTGACATCATTCCAAGTTTCTACTTTGACATTATCAATGGTTTTCAATTCGGCATCAGCTGGAATTGCTACAGTAGCAGCGGGTGTATTTGGTATCACGTTTTTTATTTTAACAGGGTAAGTTACTGCACCTGTCAAAAAAATAACCCAGTAAATAAGCAAAGCTAATACGAAATTAGCAAATGGGCCTGCAAAAATAATTGCCGCTCTTTGCCAAATTTTCTTTTGATCAAACGCAAATTTTTCGTTATTGCTTGATAATGTTGTTGCTCTACCATCAAGCATTTTAACATAACCACCCAGTGGAATCATAGCAATTACCAATTCGGTTCCACTTAAAAATTTATAAGACCACAATTTTTTGCCAAAACCAATTGAAAAACATTCAACACGAACCTTACATAAGCGAGCAACGCAAAAGTGCCCAAACTCATGAATAGTAACTAATATACTCATGGTAATAACAAATAATAACAGTGACCACAACAAAATCTATCACCTTTTTATAATATGTAAAAAGATAATGCAGCAAAAACAGGAACTGCAGCAGTTAAACTATCAATGCGATCTAATATTCCACCATGTCCAGGAATTAAGTTACCACTATCTTTAACACCAGCTTCACGCTTAAACATACTTTCAGTTAAGTCACCTAAAACTGAAACTAAAATTGCTAACAAAGAGCTAATAAAAAATGCGCTGAATCGAATATTAAAAAAATTGAACATGTAAGCAATTACACTAAGTGCAATCGCTAAACTAACACCACCAATAAAACCTTCTACAGTCTTACCGGGTGAGACTTTTACTGCTAATTTCCGTTTACCAAAAGTTCGTCCTGCAAAATAAGCGCCAGTATCTGTCGCCCATACTAGCACAAAGACATAAAGCAACCAAATTGCACCTGTATAAGAATTAGAATTATAGTTTATTGATCTTAATTCAATCATACTAATAAAAAACGGCACTAGCGTAAAAAAAGCAAATAGTAATTTTGTAACAATTGAATTGCCCCAATATCTAGTGGTAGCGGGATAGCTGCCCACTAAACACAACGCAATGAGCCACCATACAATTGATAAAGATAAGATAGTGGTATATAGCCTCATTTTTAACTCAACTGAATTTGGAATCAAATAAAGTACACTTAATAAAATGACGATTGAAAGGGCAAAGATTAACCTTGAGGACTTTTTAGTAATATGAAGAAACTGAGTCCACTCCCACGCGGCTAATCCACAAACTAGAATAATAGTTAAAGAAAATAAGGGTAATGGAACAAAAAAAAGAACCACTATTACAAGTGGAATAAGTACAATTGCAGCAAGTATACGATGGATTAACATAAATGTTCCTTATTATGAAGGCCACCAAAACGTCGCTCTCGGGTATTAAATACATTGATTGCTTCATCGAATAAATTTTGGTTAAAATCAGGCCATAAAGTATCAGTAAAATAGAGTTCAGAATAAGCAATTTGCCATAACAAAAAGTTACTGATTCGGTATTCACCGCCAGTGCGAATAACTAAATCAACTTCAGGAAATTCACTCATACACATTGCTGAAGCAAAACGGCCTTCTGTCATTTCATCTAGAGTGATTTCGCCTGTTGCAACTTGCATGGCCATTTTTTTAGCTGATTGCAAAATATCCCAACGACCGCCGTAGTTGGCAGCAATGTTCAGCACTAAACCAGAATTATTTTTGGTCAAATTTTGCGCATTAATAATCATATTTTGCAAATGCTCACTAAAGCGAGAAATATCACCAATAATATTTAAGCGGACATTATTTTTATTCAAACTTTTAATTTCTCTATTTAAAGCATAAATAAAAAGAGAAATTAACGCTGAAACTTCATTAGCTGGTCGCTTCCAGTTTTCGCTGCTAAATGCGTACAAAGTAAGAACTTTTATCTTTAAGGTTGCTGCATAAGTCACAATTTTTCGCACAGTCTTTAAGCCTGCTCGATGACCACTTGCACGCATTTGATTACGCTCTTGCGCCCAGCGACCATTGCCATCCATAATTATAGCCACATGACTTGGAATATATCTTTCTTGTGTCATGCAATATCTCGTATTATATCAATCATTGTAGTAATTATATTATTTTGGTCAATTAACGTGTTCCATAAACGACAATCGTTTTACCATGTGCAGAAATCAAATGTTGATCTTCAAGCATTTTTAAAATTCGTCCAACTGTTTCACGTGAACAGCCAACAATTTGACCGATTTCTTGACGTGTGATTTTGATTTGCATGCCATCAGGATGTGTCATTGCATCAGGTTGTTTTGCAAGGTTTAAAAGTGTTTGCGCAATACGCCCAGCAACATCTAAAAAAGCTAAATTACTCACTTTTTCAGATGTAACTTGTAACCGACTTGCCAGTTGGCTAGCTAAGCGCATTAAAATATCAGGATTGACTTGGACAAGCTGCTTAAATTTTTTGTATGAAATTTCGGCCACCTCACAACTTGTTTTGGCTTTAACCCAAGCACTTCGTTCGGTACCTTCTTCAAAAAGACCTAATTCACCTAAAAATTGATTTTGATTTAAATAAGACAAAATCATTTCATTACCTTCGTCATCTTTAATCAATACTGCTACAGAACCTTTTAAAATATAATAGAGAGTTTCTGCTTTTTCGCCTTGGTGTATAAGGGTACTTTTAGCTGGATATTTATGAATATGGCAATGAGATAAAAACCATTCTAAAGTTGTATCCGATTGCTGTTTACCAATCATTACGCCTACCTCTCCATTTAATTTACAACTATGACACTATAACAAAGTTAGACAATAAATCATATACTAACAAACAATCATTTTGACCATTATTTAATTCGCTTAATATCAATTGTTTCATGTAATTGCGACCAATAGATTGCAACCGAACCATTTGCTAATTGAAGTTTAACATCATTAACTTTTTCTTGTAGTGATTTTTCTTGTAAACCGTAGTCTGTACCCTCGCGCAACACGAAGTATTCTATAAGGTTATTTAACGTTTCAGGATCTAAATCTTGCCAAGGAATATTCATGTAAATTACATTAATTTAAAATTAGTGCTATTTTAAATTATTAATTTAAGAATAAGAAGTGTGAATTTAATTATCTTTGCTCTGCTTGCTGTACATTTTACATTAAGGAACAACATAGGCCTATTGAGAGTTTATTTAAAATAGTCACGCCATATTTTTGACAGAGATATAAGTAGGTTCTAAATAGTATTTTATAAAATATGTTTAATATTAAATTAACAAGATAAATGAATACAAAAACCACTCCGAAGAGTGGTTTTAATAGTTTTATAGCTTAACTTATGGGGTGGTGACAGTTATAAACGAAAGTTGGTAACCTTGAATACCTGCTTTATGAGTTGAAAAACTTGAGTAAATGCTATTATGTTTAGCGGCACCTTGAGGAGAACCTAACCAGATAGTATCATTTATACCTTTTCTATTATTAGTATCCGCCGTAAGCGCAGTACTTTCGGCTGGTACGTTGCCATTTTCAAGAATTCCAGCGCCTACTACATGCCATTCAAACTTATAACTACCGGTATACTCAGCCTCACCGGCATCGACGTTATTATCGCTATTTGCATCGTTCCATACTACAGCTGCATATCTTTCGCCATATTTAGGGTTTAAACCATTAGAAGCATAGTTGCTGCTTTGAATCACACCATTAGTATCAATTAAGAAAATACCTGTTTGATATTGTGCAGGCACAATTGGACCAGGAGTAATACCTGGTGGTGGAACACCAGGACCCGTATTATCGCCAGGTGTCCCAGGATCATCATCAGATGCACCAGAACCATTCGAGCTAAAAATATCACCAACATGTACCCATTTACCTATTGAAGGGGCACCAAAATCAGTTCTTTCTAAGACTTTAAAACCAATTTTGCTTTTTCCAGCAAAATCATTCGTAATAGGGAATGAGATTGTAGCCTTGCCATCAGATTCATGAGCTATAGTGGCATTTATTGTCATTTCATCCCAAGGAGAACTCGCATCTTGTCTTGCATAAACTTTTAATGTATCTTTCAGTGCATCAGCGGCATCCGTATCGCCATCTGCATCTTCTAATACATATGAAATATGAATAACATCACCAACCATAACTGGGTCGCCTGCTGCAATATCTGAACCATCTGCATGCTTGATAGTAACAGCCGTTCTATGAGCATCTGTTCCCCCAGGAGCTTTCATTACAGGCGCATTACCTTGAATAGTAGCGTTTGTCACTGCTGTTAATGCAAAAGCACTACTTGCTGCATAACCAGCTAAAAATAAGCCTAATGCAACCTTTTTAATTGTAAGATTTTTCATGTTTAACTTCCTATTTTTCTGTGTAAATTAACATGTTGTATTTATATAAATACACCATTACTTGGTGTTCCCTTTTTGATTACCGACGTAAGCCGATAATCTAAATCTTTATTATTATAAAACTGTAACTTGTAATTTAAATCCTTGATCCCCAGCGCACGCAGAAATAGAGGCTGACTGTGGTGTTAAATCTAAATAGCCTGGCGCACCTGCAACAGCTGGAATGCTAGTTCCTAATGTAGCGTAACTTGTACTATTTGTTTGTATTCTATAAGGAACATCCATCCCCATAGCAACGTTAAACCACGGCCCTGTAGGTTTGTTAGAAACATCATTTGGTAATGATGTCACTGAACTAGGGCAGGCTATTTCATTTGAACCGACCAATGACCAAATCACAAAAGGATTAACAATTGGATCTCCACCTGCGGTAAACGCTTTAACATGATATTCATTACCCACTCGCCACTCGTTTGGACCCGATGGAGAAAATTGAAGTATAGACCCTGAGCTGCTGGCGATTTTTATTCCATCAGCATTCCACACTTCAATACTACCGGCTCTACCACCTGAAAAATCGACGGAAGCTTTATTAAATGACGAACCAAAACCATACTGATCTAGCGAAATTGAGAAATCAACCATTCCTTCAACATTTGAAGCGACATCTAATGCATAACTATCACCAATCACATCTAAACCAGCGGCAGTTGAAGCATGAGATGATACTTTTTGACCTTTTACAATTTTTTCAAATGATTTCACAATGACACAAGGTTCTTGTCTTGGACATTCATTTATACTACCTGAAGTACCATCAATTAAAGCAATTTTTTCACCATTACTAGTTGCAGTCCACAGCCCAACAAATTCGTCAAAAGTTTCAGGTATACGGCCCATTAGTTCATCATCACTAAAACCATCTACATCTTGAAATGAATTGATTGTGCCATTGTTAACCTTGGGTTTAACGAGGGTTGCTAATACTGTCAAACTACTTGAACCATCTGCAGTTTGCGTCGCCAAAGTTGTTTTGTTACCCAAACTATCAACTGCCCATACCCCAATTTTACGCATTGCTGGATCTGGCACTACTTCAAAACTAATAGAGTTGGATGTTGCAGATTTATTGCGACTATCTGTAACGGATACCGATAAAGAATATTTACCATTTGTACTCGCAGGACGACGCTGACCATTTTCATCAATATAACTAGGCGCAACAATTTTCCAGTTATTTGTGTCAACTGGTGGATTCAACCAAGAAGAAGCAGAACAAATCCCAGTTGTCGCACATAAGAAACCACCACCAGCATCAATTTCTAGCATATCGCCAGACCATGCTATACTTGATAAGTTCTTAGCGTTATGAACACTGATACTTAATGGATAAGTTTGCCCTTCAATTAACTGAGTTTGTTCAAGACCCAAATCGACCGACATTTTCTTTTCTTTATATTCAAGAACGATATAGTTATTACGATCAACTAAATCATAACGGCTACCCTTCAAAGAACGCGCAGATTGAACCATATCTGGATCCAACTGGTCTTTCAACGGTGTACCTATACGATAGTTCATTGTTAACTCAGCTTTAGTTGCTTTTTGATTATCTTGACCTCGTTTATGTTCGGCTTTAATAGTGAAAAGTGGAACTGGCGTATAATCGAGACCTACCGTCACTGCTCTTGGATCTTTTTGTAGATTGTCTTTACCAAATAAAGCGACTTTATCACCAAAGTATTGTTCATACATAAGTGATCCACCTAAATGTGGATATTGTGGTAAATAACCTTGGAATCGAATATCAAAACCTTTTGCCGCACGTTCTAAGTAATCATCAAAATCTTTGGAATCTTTCCAGTCTGATAAAGGATGATAATAGTTAGCCGCAAACTTCATATAATCACTCCACGCTTCGGCACCAATACCTAAACGGTTATGCGAACGTTGGAAATCATGGTCAAAAAACACGTTATAACCCAGTAACCATTTGTTATCAGCCACATCCCAACGCTGACCAATACCAAAGTTACCTATTCGACGATTATGTTCATACTCTTGAAATGATATTTGACTAAATATTAACGTATCTTCAGTGTCATACCATGGGCTAAATAACTTCAAGTTAACGTTATTAAATTCGCCTTTATCACTTAAATCAAATTGTAATTGAGCAGTACCAAAACGACCTAAAAAATCTTGAACTGCGTTACGAGCAGGATCAACAATTTGGCTTTTAACGCTGTTACGTACATAACTTTCTGCGTAATCTTTACCTCTGTTTTTCAGTTGTCCAGATAAACCACCATTATCTGACGATGTTAATTGCTTCCAGTCCTGACTAGCTAAGGTCTGCAATGTTGAAGCAACTTGACTTGCAAGTGCATCTTTGTCTTTTTTCACATCATAATTATCGTCTGAACCTAACTTAGGTAAATTCGCATACTTGTCATCTTTGTCATCTTTTATTTTTATTGCAGGCAATAAAGGGGAATTTTCCGGCAAGACTAAACGCTCGCCAACATCAACAACATCTTTTTTATCAAAACGCCCCGCGTTCATTGTGCGCAATTCTGAAATAGAGATACTACTTAAAAGTGCAATTTGATAAAGGCTACGCTGTTGATTGTTAATCATCTCGCGAGCTTTTGAGCCATCTTTTAATTCAATTATCTTATTACTATCTACAGGACCTTGCGATACCTGAGCATCAGCAGCAAAAGCAGATTGCCATCCTAGTGTAGCAATTACTAATGCAGAGATAATTGTTAAATTAAGATTCTTTCTCATCTTAACATTCCTTATATTTCACCGACAAAGCGCATCACATATAATGTCTTGTTAATACCTATTTGTCTTTATTAAATATCAACGTGATTATTTATTTTTATACAATTAATCTTTTCGGACAACTTTTTTCTTTAAATTTCTTTACAAAGTTTTTTTCAACTTTTGTGATTTTATTACAAAAAAGTCATAAATCAAAATATTTTATTATAATTTTTTGACATTTTTTTATTGTTTTATTATTTATTATTAAAAATCAAATTTTTAATTCGTAGTGATTAATGTTAATTTTTAGTCAATTAGGTGAATATTACAGATAATAAACTGGCAACATGATTTAAATGAATAAAAATGACATATACATGACATTGCGTGTCTTTATATAATATTTTTGTCATTTACAATAATTATTGTCGTTTATTGCTCTTCATTGTAAAGCTCTAGGTTTTCTGACTCTTTACAAGTTGGAGATCTTTTGTTGTCACTTCTCTTTTGCTCTAATAATGATAAATAGCTATCATCAATCCCTTCAGTAACATATTTGCCATCAAAAACAGAACATTCTAAATGATGTATGTTTGGATTTTGCGCTGTGATTGAATAAACCAAATCAGATAAGTCTTGAAAAATAAGCTTATCAGCGCCAATATCTTTAGCGATTTCATCAACCGTTCGGTTATAAGCAATAAGTTCACTGGCAACAGGCATATCGATCCCATAAACGTTTGGATGTCTAATTTCTGGTGCTGCAGACGCTAAATAGACTTTTTTGGCACCAACTGAACGTACCATGTCAAGAATTTCTTTTGAGGTTGTGCCTCGCACTATGGAATCATCAACTAATAAGACATTTTTACCTTCAAATTCAATACGGTTAGCATTGAGTTTTCTTCTTACTGACAATTTCCGTGCTCTTTGCCCCGGCATGATAAACGTGCGGCCAACATAGCGATTTTTAACAAATCCTTGCCGATAAGGTTTATTTAAAATACGGGCAATTTCAAGCGCAGCATCACATGATGTTTCAGGAATAGGAATGACAACATCAATATCAATATCTTTCCACTCTTTTGCTATTTTTTGCCCCAGTTTTTGCCCCATTAAAATTCGTGATTGATAAACCGATACGCCATTCATCAATGAATCTGGTCTTGCAAAATAAACATACTCAAAAATACATGGGTAATATTGCGGATTATCTGAACACTGCTGAGAATATAATTGTCCTTCTTGAGTAATATAAATTGCTTCGCCCGGCTGGACATCACGCATAAACTCAAAATCAAGAATATCTAAAGCTACGCTTTCAGATGCAACCATGTACTCAATTTTCTGATTATCAAGCACCCTTTTACCAATGACTAAAGGACGAATTCCATAAGGGTCACGAAAGGCGACAAGACCATGCCCAATAATCATTGCTACACAAGCATATGCGCCTTTAATGATGTTATGAACATTATGTATGGCAGTAAAAATATTATCGGCAGTTAATGGATAGTCGGGGAACTTATCAAGTTCATGGGCAAATATATTGAGTAATACCTCTGAGTCGGAATTTGTATTAATATGGCGCCTTGCAAGTTCAAATACTTTATTACGTAGCTCATCTGTATTGGTTAGATTTCCATTATGAGCAAGCGCAATACCATAAGGTGAATTGACATAAAAGGGTTGTGCTTCGGATGGGCTAGAGCTACCGGCTGTTGGATAACGAATATGTCCTATCCCCAAATGACCTTGCAACCGTTGCATATGATGTTCTTGAAACACATCTTTGACCAAACCATTCGCCTTGCGTAAACGAAAGCGATTTTGATTATCAATAGTTACGATTCCTGCTGCATCTTGCCCTCGATGTTGCAAAACAGTCAACGCATCATAAATAGATTGATTAACAGCACTACATCCTACAATACCCACAACACCACACATACTATGGTTACCTCAAATTTACCGGACTAAAAACGAAGAAGACTGTTGTATAAAATCGAAAAACCAACGAATGATAAAATGAAAATGTGGAATTAGCTGTGATTGATTCCAATACGATGATTGAGATAACGGCGTAAAGGTATCAACCAAAAAAAGGACTGCCGCAACAACTAAAATTCCACGTAGCACGCCAAAACAGACACCTAATATACGATCAGTACCTGATAATCCTGTTTTTTGGATTAATTGACCAATAATATAAGACACAATTGCACAAACTAATAATGTAGCAACAAAAAGAATAACAATCGCAACAGCAATGCGTATCACATCGCTATCAAAATAAGTTAAATAATCAGTAATATAGATATAAAATCGGCTGGAAATAAAAAAAGCTAAAATCCAGCTAATGAGTGATAATGCTTCTCGCACAAAACCTCGTACGATGCTAATTAATGCAGAAAAAGCAATCACACCAATAATAGTAAAATCAACCCAATTCATCATAATAACTCATAATTTTATATTAAAAATGTTTTATTTTAATTATTGTTTGCAACACAAATAGAACAGCGATTAATTAGCAACAATAATACCTTGCAATTTTGTTAGGTTATTTAAGTTAATAATGACTTGTTCTGCTTGCTCTTTTTTAGCATAAGGACCAACCTGTAACTTAATTAACTGATTAGGTTCTGGATTTTGAGGTAGAGTTCTAACGCTATAATTATTTAACCTTAACAACGCAACTAACTCTTCTATTTTTTGCTTATTTTTTAATGCGGTAAGCTGAATCATATAAGGTTTAGTTTCTTGTTGTGATGTTGCAGGTTTTATTGTTGTTGAGGTATCAACATCATCATCAATGTCAGGTAAAACGAATGTACTTGCATTTTGCTCTGAATCAGGTATGTAAGGAACTTCAGATACATTATTGGTCTCGTCATCAACAACATTGAATGGTGCTTCGTTCTGATTTTGTTGAGTCACACTTTCAGCCTGAAAAATAGGCGTTGTTGAAGTGCGCAAGTTGGATTTGTCCGTTATTATCCATGGAGCAATTGCTGCGATAATAAGCAATAATGTAGCAAAACCTACCAGCCGATTTCTTACTCTATTTTGTTTTTTTGAATT
This sequence comes from Gilliamella sp. X-60, assembly GCF_057063585.1. NCBI lineage: Bacteria > Pseudomonadati > Pseudomonadota > Gammaproteobacteria > Orbales > Orbaceae > Gilliamella > Gilliamella sp. X-60. Next base: position 108,100 of record NZ_JBXSQJ010000007.1, read on the forward strand.
AATTTGTTGATTGTTCGCCATGATTAATTTCGCTTAATGCTCAATTTCAGCTAAAACATCAGATACAGTATGAAATGAGCCACATACCACAATAATATCTTCTTCTTTAGCCTCTTGTATTGCCTTTTGATAAGCTTTAGATACTGTATCAAATGTTGATACATCAAGCTCACCTTTATTTAACAAGTGTTGTTTTAACAACTCGGCACGACAACCTCGCTCGCCATAAAGAGAAGCACAATACCACTTGTCACCTTTTAAAATGGATAAAGTACTTTTAATATCTTTATCCTTAAGCATACCAACAACAAATCTAACTTTACCAACATTTAAATATTCGGCTTTTAGTTTTTCTAATTGTTGAGTTAAATAAACTGCTGCGTGTGGATTATGTGCTACATCGAGGATCACAAGTGGTGATCTTTGAATAATTTGAAAACGGCCTGTTAAATTAGATTTTGCCAACCCTTTAGTTATTTCGTCTTGTGTTATTTTAAGTGATGAATAACTTAAGGCGGCAATTGCAGTTGCAGCATTCGCTAAGGGAACATTAGTAATAGGTAAGCGGTTATATTGTTTTATTTGCGATTTAAACGACCATGAATCTTTGTTAACTTGTTGATAATACCAGTCACAATTTACCACATAAAGCGGGATTTTGACTGAGTTAGCCACATTTAAAATGGATTTGGGCATTTCTGGTTCACCAACAATAGCAATACTTTTAGTTTTAAAAATACCTGCTTTTTCACGCCCGATGCTCTCACGAGTATCACCTAAATAATTAACATGATCGATACCAATAGTTGTCACGATAGCAATGTCGGCATCAACAATATTGGTTGCATCAAGCCGCCCGCCAAGACCAACTTCTAATATCACAACATCTAATTTTGTTTGTTTAAATTGATAAAGCGCAGCAAGGGTTGCATATTCGAAATAAGTCAGTGATATATCACCTCTGGCCTTTTCTATTTCGACAAAGGCTTTGACTGTCTCTTGTTCACTTGATTCTTGATTGTTAATTCGTACTCGTTCAGTAAAACGTAATAAATGAGGAGAACTATAAACACCAACTTGTAAGTTTGCCTCAAGCAATATCATTTCAAGTGTTCGGCAAGTTGTTCCTTTACCATTGGTGCCAGCAACAGTAAAAACATATGGTGCTGGTTGTAATAAATTAAGATGCTGAGCTACCGTCCTTACGCGTTCTAAGCCTAAGTCGATGGTTGTGGGATGTAATTGCTCTAAATAACAAAGCCATGTCTTTAGATCTGACATGGCATTCGGCTGTTTGTTTTGCATACTCAATCAAACGGTCTCGTTAAGAGCAACATCATTAAAAGGATCCGGTAGTTTCATTAATTTTGTGATTAAACTTGCAATTTTAGGCCGCATATCTTTACGATGAATAATCATATCTATTGCACCTTTTTCGAGTAAAAACTCACTACGTTGAAACCCTTCTGGTAATATTTCACGAACAGTTTGTTGAATCACTCGCGGCCCAGCAAAACCGATTAGCGCTTTAGGTTCAGCTATATTAATATCCCCCAGCATTGCCAAACTTGCTGATACCCCTCCCATTGTAGGATCGGTCATTACTGAAATATAAGGTAAACCTTCATCTTGCATTTTAGCAAGAATAGCACTGGTTTTTGCCATTTGCATTAATGAAAATAGTGCTTCTTGCATGCGCGCCCCACCACTTGTTGAAAAACAAATTAAAGGGCATTTATCTGCAATGGCTTGCTCTGCAGCACGAGTGAATAATGCACCAACAACAGAAGACATTGATCCACCAATAAACGCAAACTCAAAACAAGCTACCACGACAGGAACGCCAAACAATGTTCCCTTCATTACAACCATCGCTTCTTTTTCGTGAGTCTCTTTTTGTGCGGCAGTTAAACGATCTTTATATTTTTTAGTATCTTTAAATTTTAAGATATCTTTAGGCATAAGATCGGTACCGATTTCGACATCCGAACCCTCGTCTAAAAAACGATATAAACGCACACGGGCAGGAATATGCATATGGTGATCGCATTTTGGACAAACTTCCAAATTAAGATCAAGTTCAGCTTGATAAATGACTTGTTCACAGTTACTACATTTAGTCCAAACACCGCCTGGAATATTCGCCTTTTTATGATCCGACGATATATTATTTTTACTAAGAATTTTTTCAATCCAGCTCATTATGAATCTCTCATTCTGGCACTCTTTACAAATTTGCGGCTATTGTACAATACTTTGCACTAATTCTTAATAGTTGTTTTTATTTTTATCTTATTTTGTAAATCAATTTTGCAGAGGAAATGTAAATACCCCAAACCTAGTACACAACTCACGTAGAAAATCATGCTGCTTGTTTTAGTGTTTTATACTCAATCGGTGTCATGTTATTTAACGCCTCATGCGGTCTTTCGGTATTATAAATCGTTAA